>CAYPHN010000019.1:0-12534 GCA_964410265.1 uncultured Flavobacteriaceae bacterium
GCAACATCTTCTAATTCTTTTAAACGCTGAATATAGGAATCTATAACTTGTCTTCTTGCACCTGGTCTTGCACCTGATATGGCATCACAAACCTGGATAATTGGTGCGTATAAAGATTTCATTTCTATTTCATCATGATGTGCACCAATGGCATTACATACATCTACTTTTTCATTGTATTTTTCAGCCCATTGCATACCTAAAATGGCATGAGGTAATTCAGTATCAGTATCTGGTACCTTTCCAATATCGTGTAATAATCCGGCTCGTTTTGCAATTTTCGGATTTAAGCCCAATTCAGATGCCATAACAGCACATAAATTAGCAACTTCACGTGAATGTTGTAATAAATTTTGCCCATAAGAAGATCTGTATTTCATTCTACCTACGGTTTTAATCAATTCAGGGTGTAAACCATGAATGCCCAAATCGATAACTGTACGTTTTCCTACTTCAATTATTTCTTGATCTATCTCTTTGGTGGTTTTTGCCACAACTTCTTCAATGCGAGCAGGATGAATTCTTCCATCTGTCACCAATTTGTGTAAAGCCAATCTGGCAATTTCCCTTCTTACCGGATCAAAACAAGATAAAATAATGGCTTCAGGTGTATCATCAACAATTATTTCTACACCTGTTGTAGATTCAATAGCTCTAATATTTCGCCCTTCTCTTCCAATAATACGACCTTTAACATCATCATTTTCTAAATTAAAAACAGAAACGCAATTATCAATTGTCTGCTCTACTCCTATTCTTTGAATCGTATTTAAAATTATTTTTTTAGCTTCTTGCTGTGCAGTTAATTTAGCTTCTTCTAGCGTACTTTGTACATACACCATTGCATCTGACTTTGCTTCTTCTTTAAGTGTTTCAACCAGCTCTTGTTTTGCATCATTTGCAGACAAACCAGATAATACTTCTAGGTGTTGTACTTGTTTTTTGTGAAACTTATCAATCTCAACTTTTTTCTTATCAATAAAATCTAACCTATAATTGTAATCTTTTTCTTTATCCTCAACAGATTTATTAAGTTTTTTATTTTTATCCAATTCATGAGAAATACGAGACTCTTTTTCTCTTATTCTTTTCTCAGATTCAATTATTTTTTTCTCACGTGATAAAACAAATTTTTCATGCTCTGATTTTAACTCGATAAATCTCTCTTTTGCTTGTAATATTTTATCTTTCTTTATTCCGTCTGCATCAATTTTAGCTTCTTTTAAAATGGCAGAAGCTTGTTTTTTAACGTTTTTTATGGTTGATGAAGCTTTATTTTTTTCTAAAACTTTGGCAATTATAAATCCCATTGCCAAGGCTCCTATCGCTATTATTATTGTTGTTGTTGATATCATATTTATATAAATAAAAAGCCCACATCAGCTATGGTTTTGTAAACTCCTGGTAACAGGTTTAGGACTAACTTTAATGATCAAGTATCCTATTTTAAAACGATAAATCATTTTATAAGGCACGCTTTAACATTAAAAACTCATCCTTTTTAAATTGATAGTGTTGAGTTTATCAAACAAATAACTAATGTAGGCAGTAATTGTTTTTTTTAAAGAACTTATACTAAACGAGAATCTAATAATTGATTAATTTCTCTTAACTTAATTTCAACTTTTTTCATTTCCAAATCATCATATACATTCTGAACCTCATGTTGAGAAGCAAATTGTAAAGCGCACATGGCCAATACATCTTGTTTATCACGAACTTCATAATTTTTTTCAAATTTTTTTAAAAGTTCGTTAATCTTTTTAACCGCCAATCTAATCCCTTCTTCTTCTCCTTCGTTTCTGATGGTCAATTGTGACTTTTATCTTCAAGTTATCATCCATGTTTTATGCTAATCGCTTAATTGAACTATACATTTGTCAATTTGGCGAATCAATGTATTTATTTTAAGTTTGGTTATATGTTTATCTTCTTTGCTGCCTACCATTGCATTCGCAACTCTTAATGATTCATATTTTTTTTCTAAATCAATAATTTGTTGATGCCTTTCATTCAATTGTTCTTCGAATTTACTTTTTTTCAACAACAATATTTTATTTTCCTGCTGTAAATCAGTGTATTTCGATAACAATTTTGAGATCTTATCCTCAAGTAAATTAACTATTTGAAATAAATTTTGCATCAACTCAAAGAATCAAACTATAACAACAAATTTAGTACTCCTATATTTATAAAACAACTTTTTTATCATTTTATCATGAATTTATATTCAAAATATTGAATTTTAACTACTTAAAATATTCATTTTTTAGTATCAATTCTTATGATTACTTTAGCAAGCTTATGAGCAAAAAAGTTGTTTTATTAGTCTTTTTGAACTTTTTAGGAGTACTTTATTCTCAAAATAAGTACCCTGAAGATTATTTTACAAACCCCTTAAGAATACCACTAGTTTTATCCGGTACTTTTGGTGAATTACGCTCCAATCATTTTCATTCAGGATTAGATATTAAAACACAACAAGTAGAAGGCCTTAAAGTATATGCTTCTGGTGAAGGTTATGTTTCTAGAATAAATGTTTCCCTTTGGGGTTATGGAAATGCCATTTATGTTACACATCCAAATGGATACACAACCGTCTATGCCCATTTGCAAAAATTTTCACATAAAATTGAAAAATATGTAAAAAAGCATCAATATAAAAAGGAAAGTTTTACTATTAGACTTTACCCAAAATCTAGTGAATTATTAATTAAAAAAGGGGAAGTCATTGCATTAAGTGGAAATTCTGGAAGTTCTGGTGGACCACATTTACACTATGAAATAAGAGATGTAAAAGCCAATATTTTAAACCCAATGCTTTTTGGTATTAAAATAGCCGATCACAAAAGCCCAACTATTCAATCGGTTTTTACATATACTAAAAATGATACTTCACAGGTAAATCAATCCAATAAAAATGTGCAATTGGTTTTAAAAAGGCAATACAACGGAGATTTATTGGCCAATAAAATTTATGCTTACGGTACTATTGGTATTGGTATAAATGCCTATGATAGATTAGATGGTGCATTGAATCACAATGGTTTGTATGATATAAAAATGGAAGTAAATGGAGATGAAATATTTCAATTTACATTGGATAAATTTTCGTTTAATGAGTCTCGGTATATAAACTCATACATTGATTATAAGCGCTATATTAAATTAAAACAAAGGGTTCAGAAATGTTTTGTAGATTATGATAAGAATAACTTAAGTTTATATAAAACCTTAATAAACAAAGGTTTTTTTACTGTTAAAGATAGTTTAGACTATAATGTAATCATTACAGCTAGTGATTTTGAAGGTAATCAAACCAAATTGACAATTCCTGTTAAAGGAAAAAAGGATTCCATAATCATCACAAAAAAAATTAATAAAACACCCTATTATTTTAAAGCAAATGAGGTCAATAAAATTAGGGATAGCGTTATAAGCATTCATTTTCCTAAAAATATTTTTTATGAAGATTTTTATTTTGATTATTCCTATAGAGATGGAATAGCCAAATTACATAACAATACCATGCCTGTACACAAAAGATTTAGACTTTCATTTAACATTTCCAATTATTCCGAAGAAGCTATTGATCAGTTGTATATTGCAAAAAAAAATAAATATGGCAAACTAAATTATGTATCTACTCATAGAAACGAGTCTACCCTTTATACATCAAGTAATAGTTTGGGTGAGTTCACATTGGCTACAGATAATAAACCGCCAACAATAAAACCTTATGGCTTTAAAGATGGTCAATGGCTAACCAAATTTCAAACATTACGAGTAAAGATTCAAGACAAAGGATCTGGAATAAAATCGTTTCGCGGGGAAATTGATGGAAAATGGATATTGATGAATTTCAACCCTAAAAAGGGTATATTAACTTATGATTTTAATGATAAAATATTGGTTGGTACAAAACATTTATTAAAAATTATTGTTTCTGATAATGTAAATAATTCTACTACATTTACAATTACATTTAACAAAAAAAGTAAAACCTTATAGTCCTTGAAAACAAAGTTTATTTTTCTTTTATTTTTTGGAATGTTTTCAGCTTTTGTATCTTCACAAAATGCAACAATTGTTGGTAAAGTTACCAACAATAAAGGTGAAGCTATTGAAAATGTATCTGTTAGTTATAAAAGTACCGGTACCACAACCAATAAATTTGGTATCTATCAATTAAAAGTTCCGTCAGGTATATATGTAGAAATTCTTTTTAGTCACATTTCCTTTGATAGTTACACAAAAAAATTTAGGATTAGAAAAGGTAAAACTTTAAATTTTTCGCCTAAGCTTCAAGTTAAAAACGAAAAAATAAATGAGGTAATTGTAAAAGATGAAAAGAAAGAAGCAGCAGGAATAATTTCTATCAAAACAGAAACCATACGCAAGCTACCAAGTGCTAATGACGGTATTGAAAGTGTTTTAAAAACCTTACCCGGTGTTAATTTTAATAATGAACTAAGTACCCAATACAATGTTAGAGGGGGTAGTTTTGATGAGAATTTGGTTTATGTAAATGGTATTGAGGTATATAGGCCTTTTTTAATTCGTTCTGGACAACAAGAAGGTTTGAGTTTTGTGAATCCTAATTTAACACAAAATGTAGATTTTTCTTCAGGAGGATTTCAAGCGAAATACGGCGATAAATTGTCTTCTGTTTTAGATATTACTTATAAAACACCAACACAATTTGGATTGGCTATTGAAGCGAGTTTTTTAGGTGCATCTATTTCTGCAGAAGGAGTATCTAAAGACAATAAGTTTAAAGCAATAATTGGAGCAAGATATAGAAATAACAGCTTGATTGTTAATAGTAACAAAGATATCAATTCCAACTTCAACCCCAATTTTACTGATATTCAAACCTACCTTTCTTATACATTCAATGATAAGTTTACCCTTGATTTTTTAGGTAGTTACGCTTCAAACAATTATAACTTCACTCCCATTTCAAGACAGACGAATTTTGGAACAATATTAAATCCTTTGGCACTTGTTGTAAATTATCAGGGTAAAGAAATAGATAAATACGAAACCATCTTTGGTGCTCTCAAAGGAATATATCAATGGAGTGATGATTTAACTATTACATTAACTACATCTACTTACAACACTAAAGAACAGGAGCATTATGATATATTGGCATTTTATGGAATTGGTGAGGTGAATGCAGATTTTGGTTCAGATAATTTTGGAAATGTGAATTTTGTGCAAGCTATAGGTTCTCAATTAGATCATGCTCGAAATAACTTAGAAGCGCAAATAAATAATATTAATTTAAAGGCAACCTACCGAAAAAATACAAACCTATTTGAATTTGGTATAAAATACCAACAAGAGAATATTAAAGATAAAATTATTGAATGGCAGGTTATTGATTCTGCGGGGTTTTCCATACGCCCCCCATATTTAACACCTAAAAATGATCAACCTTATACGCCTTACGCTACACCTTTAGTGCCCTACCAAAATATAAGAGCTTTAAACAATGTTACTACGAATAGAATTTCAGGCTTTGCCCAATGGAGTAAAAAATCATATATAAATGAACACACCGTTTGGTATAATTTAGGAGTTAGAAGTCAGCAATGGACAGTAAGTGGTGAAAATATAAAAACCAACAAACAAATAATTATTAGTCCTCGTGCTCAATTTTCTATCAAACCCAATTGGGGTAAAGACATGTTGTTTAGAGTAACAGGAGGCCTTTATAATCAACCACCATTTTATAGAGAATTAAGAGATTCATTGGGTATTGTTCACCCAGAAGTAAAAGCCCAACAATCTATTCATATCGTTTTGGGAAATGATTATAGTTTTAAAATGTGGGGAAGATCATTTAAATTAATGAGTGAGGCTTATTTTAAGAAATTGACCAATGTAAATCCGTTTACCATTAACAATGTAAGAATAAGATATGCTGCTAAAAATAACGCGGTTGCCTATGCCACTGGTTTTGACGTAAGACTACATGGCGAATTTGTTCCTGGTACAGAGTCCTGGTTTAGTTTCGGGTATTTATTAACCAAAGAAAACATTGATAACCGTGGTTATATTTCTAGACCTACAGATCAAAGGTTAAAATTTGCTATTTTATTTCAAGATTATATTCCAACAATACCTAGTTTTAAAATGTATTTGAATTTAGTTTACAGTACTGGTGTTCCGGGCGGCTCTCCATCTTATGCAGATCCTTATTTGTTTCAAAACAGGCTAAAGGATTATTTTAGGGCAGATATTGGAATGGCATACATATTAGTTGACCCTCAAAATAAAACCAATGCACCATGGTTGGAAAAATTTAAAGAATTAACTGTTGGAATTGAATTGTTCAATATGTTTGATGTTCAAAACTCTATTACCAACACATGGGTAAAAGATGTATCTTCTAATCGATCTATTGGCATACCAAATTTTCTTAGCGGAAGAATTTTAAATGTTAAAGTAGCTATGCGCTTTTGATTTAAAAAAATTTTAGAATTTAATATTTGATTCATTTTTTTATTTGAAAGTCAAATTCTAACCGAAATATTTTGAACCCGTTTTAAACCTTTTTATATCTTAGTAGTCCTAAAATAAATTTTTTGTGATAAAAGAAATTGCTTTTATTGAAGCATTAAAAAACTCAAAAACTAGAGAAGCAGCTTTTCGTGAGTTAATGTCAATGTATAAAGAACGACTGTATTGGCATATTCGAAAAATTGTTATCAGTCATGATGACACAGATGATGTATTGCAAAATACTTTTATCAAGATTTTTAAAAATATTGATAAATTTAAAGGAGATAGTAAATTATTCTCATGGATGTACAGAATAGCAACCAATGAATCCATAACACACCTCAATAAAAAAGCAAAACGGAATAATATTGGCATAGAAACACTTCAAGATCATTTGGTTGACAACTTAGAAGCAGATGTTTATTTTGATGGAGATGAAATTCAATTAAAATTACAAAAGGCGTTAGCTCTTTTACCCCAAAAACAGCGTTTGGTATTTAATATGAGATATTTTGAAAATTTAAAGTATGAACAAATATCTGAAATTTTAGATACTTCAGTTGGTGCATTAAAAGCATCCTACCACCATGCCAGAAAAAAAATTGAAATGAATTTAATAGAATAACTAAACCTTTTTAATAAACTTAGGTCTAAATACTAATGAAGGAAAATAAAAAAGACATATTTGAAAATTTAAAAACTAAAGGAACTGGTTTTTCAAGTCCTGATAATTATTTTAACAATTTTGAAAATAATTTTTTCAAGAAAAAAACAAATGTATCCAATACATCAGGTTTTATCTCCCCTAAAAATTATTTTGAAAATTTTGACGATAAAATTTTTGTAGCGCTAAAATCACCAAAAGTTATTCGTTTAAAAAATAAAAGAGTAATTAAATTTAGCCTTATGGTTGCTGCAACACTATTGCTTTTTTTTAGTCTTAATAATTTTGAGTTCACCAAGCACCCTATGCGCATGGATGATCTTGAATTAAATGAAATGGTATATTGGATTGATAATGATCTTGTAAGTTATAACACCTATGAAATTTCAGAAATTTTTTCGGATATTGACCTTGATATTCAACTGGCCAGTACGGAAATAGATGCATCATTAAATTATTTAGAATTTACAGATATAGAAAATTTAATGCTAGAAAATCAATAAAAATGAAAATAAACGTATTCACTATTTTAACAATTCTATTTTGCATAAACGGCTTAAACGCTCAACATGACAAAAGAGAACAGTTAAAAGCACATAAAGCGGCATATATTACACAAAAACTTGACCTAAGTTCGAAAGAGGCCGAAGAATTTTGGCCTGTTTATAATGCTTATGAAAAAAAATATTATCAATTAAGGGTTCTAAACAATAGAGAAGTTAGAAAAAAGATTAAGAATAAAGGAGGTATAGATGCATTAACAGAAAAGGAGTCTAAAGATATATTATCAAAACTTACTGATAATGAACAGCTTATACTCTCATTAAAAAAAGAACTTTATGTAAGTTTAAAGAATATTATTTCTGCTAAAAAAATTCTTAAGTTAACCAGGGCTGAGCATGAATTCAATCGAAAACTATTATCAGATTTTAGAAAAAAACACATGAAGACAAATCATTGACTCTATTGATTATAACTATTTGACTGGTTTTTATTCCTCATTTTCTAGTAAAACTTTATACGAATTTAATTCACTTAAAGTTTTCTTATCTAATCCTGGCTCATCAAGATTTCCAATATAGTTTCAGCCACTAATAAACGTGAGGTTGCTTTATCATCTGATGGTATTACAAACCATGGTGATGTATCTGAGGATGTTTTATTTAATAAATCTTCATAACAATTCATATATTTACCCCACAATTTTCTCTCTTTGATATCGGCAGTTGAAAATTTCCAATTCTTTTCTTGAAATGAGATTCTACGTAACAACCTGTTTTTTTGCTCTTCTTTTGAAATATTAAGAAAAAATTTGATAATGATGGTGCCATTTTCTGTCAAATGCTTTTCAAAATTATTAATTTGCTGCATACGTTTATTAAAGAACTCGTCATTAACTTGTTCTACATTTTGAATACTAGGGATGTTTTCACCCAAAATATACTCAGGATGCACTCTGGTTACTAATACATTTTCGTAATGTGTTCTATTAAAAATACCAAAAGTTCCTCTTTGTGGAAGTGCCAAATAATGTCTCCAAAGATAATCATGTTGTAACTCAAGTTTTGAAGGCTGTTTAAAACTATGCACATTAATACCTCTAGTATTGAATGTTTTAAATACTTCTCTTATCAAACTGTCTTTGCCAGCGGTATCCATCCCTTGAAAACAAACCAAAACACTGTATTTACCATGGGCGTACATGGTGTTTTGGATCTTACTTATCTTTTTTCTAACTTTTTTTAATTTGCTTTTGGCATTTTCTACTACTTGTTTGGTAGTAACGACTTCCAATTTAATTGGATTAGAAACTTGATAAGTATTTATTTTCATAGTAAACTTTTTTAAATTTAATTATTGATTATTTCGCCGCAAATAAATTCACATCATTTTCACTAATTTCATCTTCACCAAGAATTAACAACCTTTCCACTACGTTTCTTAATTCTCTTATATTGCCTGTCCAATTATAGCTTTGAAGCAATTTTACAGCATCTTTACTAAATATTTTTGGACTGTTACCATGCTGTTTTGCAATTATTTCTGAAAAATAATTAATTAAAAGTGGAATATCTTCTATTCTTTCATTTAATGAAGGCACATGTATTAAAATAACAGCTAGTCTATGATACAAGTCTTCCCTAAAATTTCCTACTGCTATTTCTTTGGCCAGATTTTTATTTGTAGCTGCTACTACTCTTACATCCACCGAAATATCCCTATCACTACCAACTCTGCTAATTTTGTTTTCTTGTAAGGCCCTTAATACTTTGGCTTGAGCCGACAAACTCATATCTCCTATTTCATCTAAAAAAATAGTTCCTCCATTTGCTGCCTCAAATTTTCCAGCTCGATCTTTATTTGCTCCTGTAAAAGAACCCTTTACATGTCCAAATAACTCACTTTCAATAAGTTCTGACGGGATTGCCGCACAGTTAACTTCTATAAAAGCCCCATTATTTCGATTGCTCTTTTGGTGCAACCAATGGGCAACCAGTTCTTTTCCAGTACCATTATCACCAGTAATAAGCACTCTGGCCTCGGTTGGCGCAACTTTTTCAATAATATCTTGAATCATAGATATGGCTTTACTTTCACCAATCATTTCAAAACTTTTGTTCACCTTCTTTTTTAATCTCTTATTCTCAACTAACAATTGTTTTTTATCTAAGGCGTTGCGAATGGCATTTAATAACCTATTTAGATCAGGTGGTTTTGATATATAATCAAAGGCTCCCATTCGCATGGTTTCAACAGCTGTTTCAAGTTCACCATGACCAGAAATCATAATAAAAGGAATTTCCGGTTTAATTTTTTGTGTTCTTTCTAAAACCTCTACCCCATCCATATTTGGCATTTTAATATCACTTAATACCAAATCATAATCTATTTTCTCAATCATTTTAAAGCCTAAAAAACCATCTTCGGCCTCATCCACCTGATAATTTTCACTTTCTTCGACTATTATCTTTTTTAGCACCCTTCTTATTGCTGCTTCATCTTCAATGATTAATATTTTTATCATTTTATTTATTTTTTCTTCTTTAATATTTTAACCATTTATAAATCTCTTTATAATTTATTTTTTTACCATACATTAATATACCTACACGGTAAATTTTTGATGCAACCCATACAGTGCCAAGAAAAGTAAGTAATAATAAAATTAAAGATATACTTATTTGCCACCATGGAACTCCAAAAGGAATTCTCATTAACATAACAATAGGTGAAGTAAATGGTATCAAAGAAAACACGGTCGCAACCGTACCATGAGGATCATTTATAACAGTGGCGAATCCAACATAAACACCTATCATTAATGGTAACATTACCGGTAACATAAATTGCTGCGTATCGGTTTCATTATCAACGGCGGCCCCAATTGAAGCATACAATGAGCTATACAATAAATAACCAAGTAAAAAATACAGTATAAAATAAATAAACATACTAAATAACGGTAAACTCAATATTTCAGTAACAATTAATTGTGTTTCATTATTAGTGATAAGTTCCAATTGCTCGGCTCCCATTTGCGGGTTATTCATTGTATTTGATGATAAATCAATACCAAAAAAATAGGAGCTCCCCACCAATAAGACTAACATTAATAAGCCCCAAATTAAAAATTGGGTCAATCCTGCGGCAGCAGTACCAAATATCTTACCTAACATCAATTGAAAAGGTTTTACCGATGAAATTATTACTTCAATAATTCTACTTGTTTTTTCTTCAATAACACTTCGCATTACCATAGCACCATATACAATTATGAACATCATTATTAAATAGCCGGCACCCATTCCTAAAACAATTTTAACACCATTGATTAGTTTTGAAGATTTTTCACCACTAAAATTTGACATTTTAATATCAACATGCACTTTGGATTTATTTAATTTTTTTATATCAATATTCAATTGTAGCATTTTTCTATTTTGTAGTTTTTTTTCTAAAATAGATTCTAAATTAGAAATAGTAATCATACTTGGTGATTCTTTAGAAAAAAATTGAATATTACTCGCTATTTCATTAATACTGTCTCTTTTAGGAATAAATAACAAGCCTTCATGAGTAGATGCATTCACAATTATTTTAGCTTTTTCAATATCGGCTTCCGTTAAGTTTTCAAAACGTATAGATTTATTATCCTTAAAATCAAGTTCAGAAAAAATACCAGATAAATCTACGTAAGCCACTGTGGTTTTTTTATCCATACTGCTTTTCGTTAAAAAAGCAACTAAGGCTATCATACCAATCATTAATATGGGGCTTAAAAAGGTCATAACTATAAAAGTTTTGTTTCTAACTTTAGCTAAATATTCCCTTTTTATAATGAGTTTTAATTTGTTCATTTTAAATTAATTATAATTTTTAGCAACTAAGAATTTTGCATTACGGCCTTAATAAAAATATCACTTGCACTAGGTATCAGCTCTACATAATGATTTATAATAGCATTGTTATTTAAATATTGTATCAAATCCTTTGAAGTTTCTCCAGTTTTTAATTGGATCTTTATTTTTAAATCGTCTTCTAACGATTTAAATTTTGCAGCTGAAACATCAAATTTTGCTTTTAATTCGCCTAAAAGTTTTTCTTTGTCTTTTACAAGTAATCCTACCTCATAAGAATTTGTTTTAAATTCTTTTTTTATATCGACTAATTTACCATCAAGAACCTTATTTGATTCATGGATCAAAGCAATATATTCACATAACTCTTCAACAGATTCCATTCTATGTGTTGAAAAAATAATGGAAGCACCTTCATTTTTTAAATTTAGAATTTCCTCTTTGATCAAATTTGCATTGATAGGGTCAAACCCACTAAAAGGTTCATCAAAAATTAATAATTTTGGTTCATGCAATACAGTAATTATAAATTGCAGTTTTTGAGCCATTCCTTTTGAAAGTTCTTCTACTTTTTTATTCCACCATGCTCCTATTTCAAATTTATCAAACCAATAATCGATTTTTCTTTTGGCATCTCTTTTTGAAAGTCCTTTCAATTGTGCTAAGTATAAGGCTTGCTCACCAACTTTCATGCGCTTGTACAAACCTCTTTCTTCTGGTAAATAACCAATATAATGTACGTCATTAGGCTTTAATTTTTTACCATCAAAATAAACAATGCCTTTGTCTGGCATTGTTATTTGATTTATTATTCTTATAAAAGTTGTTTTACCTGCCCCATTAGGTCCAAGAAGACCATAAACACTTCCTTTTGGGACTTGAATAGAAATATTGTTTAAAGCTGTAAAGTCACCATAATTTTTAACAATATTTTCAGCCACTAAGATATTTTCCATGAATGATTTTCTGATATTCCTGCGTTTAATAGGCTCATAATTT
>CAYPHN010000019.1:12544-20923 GCA_964410265.1 uncultured Flavobacteriaceae bacterium
ATACTCAAATGGTAATTAAATTACTCTTTAATTTAATTATTAGCTAAATATTCAGTCAAGTTTTTCTAAGTATTTTTTTTGAATTTCTTTAATCATTTCTAAAGTAATACTGGGTTTAATAATTCTTAGCATGTCCGTAATACCATCATTTTTATAAAATATTCCCTTTGCGATATCATAATTACTAACAGACACATTGTTTTTAACATCAAAAGTCAAATCTCTAAACTTATCCCAATGCATATCCTTTGGTATCTCTATGTAAAATCTATCTTTATTGTTTGGTGACTGAAATATTCCCTCAGCAACCTCATTTAACTTAAAAAATTTATTTACTCTTATTAGGGCATCTGTATCATCACTTATTCTCTCATTTCTACTGAATTCAAAGCCTTCTTTGATGTACAAATTTTGGATATTTTCTATATCAGTATATCTTAAAACACCTTTTAAACGTATACCACTGTATTTTCTATTACCAATATTCACTTCACATTTTGCTCCATCAATATTAATTTTTTCAAGCCCATTAATTTTTTTTGTAACTCTTAAAATTTTTTCAAAAGAAACTGGATGTTTAGTTAACAACACAATAGAATTTGGACGATTAACCTCTGTAAACCTGCTATAATAAGATGCTAAAGGGTTTGGAATATGTACCACAAAAGTGTTTTTTAATTTATTTCGTTCAATTGGGCTTATATTTTCTTGAAGAATTATTTTCCCTATTAACTCTATTGATTCCATAGATTTATTTTTTTTGATTATTGTTGAATTATTTTTTTTAAAATTACAAATTATTCATTCTAAATAATAATTTATTTAATATTTTATTATGCACGCATAGTATTTTTTTATATCTTTGGCATATGAAAAGAGAAAAAACTATTGATCATGCGTTAAGAGCAACCTGGCAAGCTGTGGCAAAAACATATAATGAACAGGCATCCAAGTTTGAGGTAACCATGGCTACTGCCATGGCTTTATTGTATATCGATTTTGAAAACGGAACTCCATCAACTGCTCTTGGACCATCTATGGGTATGGAGGCAACTAGTTTATCTCGAATTTTAAAAAAAATGGAGGATAAAGGATTTATATTTAGAGAAAGAAATCCTGAAGATAACAGAAGTGTTTTCATTAAATTAACTGATTTAGGGAAAGAAAAAAGAGAAATTTCAAAAAAAAAAGTGTATCAATTTAATGAAGCCGTAAGACAAAATATATCCATAGAAAAAATTAATCATTTTTTTGAAGTTACCGATATGATAAATCAATTGATTGGTCAAAAGGTAATTTTTGATAATGAATATAAATGATCAAATAAATTCACTTATTTATGAAAAAAAGACCTATTAAAAAAATTGCAATTGTCGGTTCTGGTATTATGGGCTCTGGCATTGCATGTCATTTCGCAAACATTGGCGTTGAAGTATTATTGCTAGACATTGTTCCGCGAGAACTCAATACACAAGAAGAAGCAAAAGGACTTACCTTAGAAAGTAAATTGGTTAGAAATCGTATCGTAAATGATAGCTTAAAAGCTTCTTTAAAATCAAAACCCTCCCCTATTTATGATCAAAAATTTGCGTCGAGAATTTCTACAGGAAATTTAGATGATGATTTACATAAAATTAAAGATGTAGATTGGATCATGGAGGTTGTTGTAGAAAGATTGGATATAAAACAACAAGTTTTTGAGAAAATTGAAAAATATCGCAAAAAAGGTACTTTAATAACATCTAATACTTCAGGAATTCCTATTCATTTTATGAACAAAGGAAGAAGTGAAGACTTTCAAAAACACTTTGCAGTAACCCATTTTTTTAACCCACCTCGTTATTTGAGATTATTTGAAGTTGTTCCTGGTCCTAAATGTGATCAAGACATAACTGACTTCTTAATGATGTATGGCGAAAAATATTTAGGTAAAACATCAGTACTTGCAAAAGACACTCCTGCTTTTATTGGAAATAGGGTAGGTATTTTTGGTATTATGAGTTTGTTGCACGCAGTAAAGGAGCTCGATTTAACAATAGAAGAAGTTGATAAACTTACCGGTCCGGTAATTGGAAGGCCAAAATCTGCAACTTTTAGAACAGTAGATGTTGTTGGTTTAGATACTTTGGTTCATACCTCAAATGGTGTAGCACAAAATGCACCTAATGATGAAATGCATGATACTTTTGTTATTCCGGATTTCATCAATCAAATGATGGAAAAAAAATGGCTAGGAAGTAAAACCAAACAAGGCTTTTATAAAAAAACTGTTGATGGAAATGGCAAAAAACAAATATTAGGTTTAGACTTAGATACATTAGAATACAGAGCAGGGAAAAAAGTGAGCTTTGCCACTTTAGGTATGACTAAAACCATTGATAAAGTTATTGATCGTTTTAAGGTACTAGTAAAAGGAAAAGATAAAGCGGGAGAATTTTACAGAAAAACATTTTCTGCCATGTTTGCTTATATACAAAATAGAATCCCTGAAATTTCTGATGAATTATATAAAATTGATGATGCCATGAAAGCTGGTTTTGGGTGGGAACATGGTCCGTTTCAAATTTGGGATGCAGTTGGTGTTGAAGCTGGAATTGAAATGATGAAAGCAGAGGGCTACACTCCTTCCCCATGGGTAACGGAAATGTTAGCTAATGGAAATAAATCGTTTTATACTGTAAAAGAGGGTGCGAAATACTTTTATGATATTCCTAACAAAACACCATCGAAAATACCGGGTCAAGATGCCTTTATTATTTTAGACAATATTCGTGAATCTAAAACTATATGGAGCAATAATGATGCTTCAATACAACATTTAGGTGATGGTGTGTTAAACATTGAATTTCAGTCTAAAATGAATACTATTGGTGGTGGAGTATTACAAGCCATCAACAAAGGAATTGATTTGGCAGAACAAGAATATGAAGCTGTGATTTTAGGAAACCAAGCTGCTAATTTTTCTGTAGGTGCTAACTTGGCTATGGCATTTATGCTGGCAGTAGAACAAGAATATGATGAGTTGGCCATGGCTACAAAATTGTTTCAAGATACCGTAATGCGTTTGAGATATTCATCGGTGCCAACCTTGATTACACCACGAGGTATGACCTTTGGTGGAGCTTGTGAAATGAGTATGCACGTAGATAAAGTTGTCGCTGCCGCGGAAACTTATACAGGTTTGGTTGAATTTGGTGTAGGAATTATTCCAGGTGGAGCCGGAACCAAGGAAATGACAAAAAGAGCTTCCGATTTATGGGTTAAAGACGATGTACAATTAAACAGATTGCGTGATACATTTATCAATATTGCAATGGCTAAAGTGGCAACATCTGCCCATGAAGCCTTTGATCTTGGCTTTTATCAAAAAAATAAAGATATCGTAGTAGTAAATGCCGATAGACAAATTGCAACAGCAAAAAGATATGCCTTACAAATGTTAGAAGATGGTTATACACAACCTACTCCTCAAAAAGTTAGAGTATTAGGCCAGCAGGCTTTGGGTATGTTTTTGGTGGGAACAGATAGCTTAGAAAAAGGAAGATATGCCTCTGAACACGATAAAAAAATAGCAAATAAGTTAGGATATATTATGGCTGGTGGAGATTTATCTGAACCAACTTATGTAAGTGAACAATACTTATTAGACCTAGAACGTGAGGCAATTTTATCATTATTGACAGAACGAAAAACCTTAGAAAGAATTGAGCACACTTTAAAAACAGGGAAACCACTTAGAAATTAAATAAAAATTAGAATTTAGAATTATTCATTTCAGAAATCAATAAGTAAATAAATCTCAATACTAACACCTAAAATCTAATAAACACATGAAAACAGCATATATAGTACAAGGATACAGAACAGCAGTTGGTAAAGCACCTAAAGGTGTTTTTAGGTTTAAAAGACCTGATGAATTGGCTGCCGAAACTATTGATTACCTATTGAAACAGGTACCTCAATTAGATAAAAAAAGAATTGACGATGTTATTGTTGGTAATGCGATGCCAGAAGCCGAACAAGGTTTGAATATGGGCAGGTTGGTTTCCTTAATGGGATTAAAGACCAATGATGTTGCAGGTGTTACTGTAAACAGATATTGTGCTTCGGGGTTAGAAACTATAAGTATTGCGACAGCAAAAATTGAATCAGGAATGGCCGATTGTATCATTGCTGGTGGTGTTGAAAGCATGAGTTATATCCCGATGGGAGGTTATCGACCTGTTCCTAATTATAAATCTGCAAGTGAAGGTCATGAAGATTATTATTGGGGTATGGGCTTAACTGCTGAAGCGGTTGCCAACCAATTTAAAATATCTCGTGAAGATCAAGATGAATTTTCATTTAATTCGCATATGAAGTCTTTAAAGGCAAATGAAGAAGGTACATTTAAAGAAGATATTGTACCTATTACCGTTGAAGAGATATTTTTAGATAATAACAACAAAAAGCAAACCAAAAGTTATGTTGTTGATACCGATCAAGGGCCTAGAAAAGGAACATCTAAAGAGGCTTTAGCCAGACTTAGACCTGTTTTTGCGAATAGAGGAAGTGTTACTGCTGGAAACTCGTCGCAAATGAGCGACGGCGCGGCATTTGTTTTGGTAATGAGTGAAGCGATGGTTAAAGAATTAAATCTGGAGCCAATAGCAAGAATGGTTTCTTATGCTGCAGTAGGTGTTGAACCTCGAATCATGGGAATTGGGCCTGTAAAAGCAATCCCTAAAGCTATAGAACGTGCAGGATTAAAACAAAATGACATCGATTTATTTGAACTGAATGAAGCATTTGCTTCACAATCTCTTGCTGTTTTAAAAGAATTAGATATCAATCAAGAGATTGTTAATGTAAATGGTGGTGCAATTTCATTAGGTCACCCATTAGGATGTACTGGTGCTAAATTATCGGTGCAATTGTTTAATGAAATGAAAAGAAGAAAGAATAAATATGGCATAGTAACTATGTGTGTTGGAACAGGACAAGGAGCAGCTGGTGTTTATGAATTTCTTCAATAATCAATTTACAACACTTCGTGTAATTTTGAATTATGAATGTTGAATTATAAATTGGATATTTTGAATATCAATTAGTTGTCACATATGAGTTTTGTATATAACTGACTTCAATTCAGTATCATACAAAATTATAACGGACTATTACAATTTAAAAAAAACGATTAAAAATAAAAAAAATGAGTACAAATAATGAATTATTAAGAGGTGGTCAATTCCTTGTAAAAGAAATAAGTTTTGAAGATATATTCACTCCAGAAGATTTTTCTGAGGAGCAAGAAATGATGAAAGCATCGGTAAAAGAATTTGTTGACCGAGAAATTTGGCCTCATAAAGCTCGTTTTGAACAAAAAGATTACGCTTTAACTGAAGAGTTAATGCGTAAAGCTGGAGACTTAGGCTTTTTAGGTATTTCAGTACCAGAAGAATTGGATGGTATGGGTATGGGATTTGTTTCAACCATGTTGGTATGTGATTATATTTCGGGAGCTACAGGCTCTTTCAGTACCGCTTTTGGTGCGCATACAGGTATAGGTACAATGCCAATTACCTTATATGGTACCGAAGAACAAAAGAAAAAATATGTGCCAAAATTAGCTACCGGAGAATGGTTTGGCGCATATTGTTTAACAGAACCAAGTGCAGGTAGTGATGCCAATTCGGGTAAAACAAAAGCCGTATTGTCTGATGATGGCAAATTTTACAATATTACTGGGCAAAAAATGTGGATATCCAATGCCGGATTTTGTAATGTAATGATCGTATTTGCTAGAATTGAAGATGATAAAAATATTACTGGTTTTATTGTTGAAAATGATTCGGAAAACGGAATAACCATGGGAGAAGAAGAAAACAAATTAGGTATTCGAGCTTCTTCTACCAGACAGGTATTTTTTAACGAGACAAAAGTACCGGTTGAAAATATGCTTTCAAAAAGGGGTAATGGTTTTAAAATTGCTATGAATGCATTAAATATTGGTAGGATTAAATTGGCTGCGGCTTGTTTAGATGCACAACGCAGAGTAATAACGGAATCTATAAAATACGCAAATGAAAGAGTTCAATTCAATACACCAATATCAAAATTTGGTGCTATTCGTTTAAAAATTGCTGAAATGTCCACAAAATGTTGGGTAGATGAAACAGCAAGTTATAGAGCTGCTAAGAATATAGAAGATAGAATTAATCTGCGAAAAAACAATGGTAAAGATTCACATCAAGAAGCTGAATTAAAAGGTGTTGAAGAATATGCTATTGAATGTTCTATTCTAAAGGTTGCAGTTTCTGAACATACACAGGATTGCACCGATGAAGGAATTCAAATTTTTGGAGGTATGGGCTTTTCTGAAGACACACCAATTGAATCGGCATGGAGGGATGCAAGAATTGCCAGAATCTATGAAGGCACCAATGAAATAAACAGAATGCTAAGTATTGGTATGCTTATTAAAAAAGCAATGAAAGGTCATGTTGATCTCCTTACACCTGCTTCTGCTGTAGCAAAAGAATTAACAAGCATACCTTCTTTTGAAAAACCCGATTATTCAGAATTATTTTCTGAAGAAAAAATTATTGTTAAAAATTTAAAAAAATTATTTTTAATGGTTTCAGGAGCTGCCCTTCAAAAATATGGTGAAGAAATTGAAAAACACCAACAATTAATGTTGGCAGCATCAGATATATTGATTCAAATTTACATGGCTGAATCGGCCTTATTAAGAGCAGAAAAAATGACTAGAAAAGAAGGTAAAGATAAAGTTAAAGAACAAATTGCGATGGCAAAATTAAATTTATTTAATGCAATCGATGTTATAGAAACCGCTGGTAAACACTCCATTATATCATTTACAGAAGGTGATGAACAAAGAATGATGTTAATGGGATTAAAGCGATATACTAAATACGTAAACATGCCAAATATTATTGAGTTGAGAAATATTATCGCCGACAAAGTAACTGAAGAAAATAAATATTGTTTTTAATATTTGATAAAAACCAATATTTAAAAGCCCGTAATTCACGGGCTTTTTTTATAAAATAATTACAATTTAAATTATTGTTTCAGTTGTAATTATATTTAAGCCTTTATCCTTTGTTCTTAAAGCGTAGCGGTCTTATATCTTTTATTTGATACGGATAATTTTTTTTATTAAAATCACTCCGAAACAATTTTTTAATTTTATATTTGTTATCGAAATAGCTTAATTTTTTTTATATGAACATTAAAATAATTCCCTCTTATTTGATGCTTCTTTTTGGTATGAGTATTTATGCGCAAGAGGCAACCGAAATTTATTTATTCGATTTGATCCAAACAGATGATTCGTTTAGGATGAGTAATGCGGTTAATATTTCCAAAAATGAAGGATATGATAACCAACCAAGTTTTACCGATGATGGTACAGCAATTTTGTTTTCTTCAACAAGAAACAACCAAACTGACATTGCTAGATATGAAATTGACGAGAATTATAGACTATGGGTTACCGCTACACCCCAAAGTGAATATTCTCCAATGTCATATCCAAAAAAAAAGAAATATTTTACTGTTGTACGAACAAACAAAGATGATTCACAATTCTTATACAAGTATGCCTATAAAAACAAGGTGCCTGAAATTTTGATACCCAATTTAACAGTAGGGTACTATCTTTGGTTTGATCATAGAACACTTATTAGTTTTGTTCTTGGAGAAATAGAAACCTTACAGGTTTCGAATTTAAAATACAAGATAAAATATCCCATCCAAAGTTATATAGGAAGGTCATTAAATAAAATACCTCAATCCTTTTCAAAGGGAGAAAACTTATTGAGTTATATTAGTAAAAGTCATGAATCACCAGAGATATATGCCATCAACCCTGTTAATAGCGAACAAAAACATCTTGCTGATGCTTTAGAAAATTCAGAAGATCTTACTTGGACCAATGATGGTACCATTTTAATGGGAAGAAATGATAAAATTTTCAAGTTAAAACCAGGTGTAGATAATGAATGGGTTGCTATTAATATTGAATCTGATCTACCACTAAAAAGCATTACTCGTATAGTTGTTAGTCCGGATGGAACTAAAATTGCTGTGGTTGTAGGAGAATAACTTCGTTTACATATTTTATAATACTTGGTTTTTTTAGCTCCTTTTTGTATTTTTGAATAAAAATATTTTTATGTTAAAAATTGGCGTTTTAGGTGCTGGTCATCTAGGTAAAATTCATTTAAAATTACTACAACAATCTCCAAAATATGATCTTATTGGATTTTTTGATCCTATTAAAGAAAATGCTATAAAAGTATCCAAAGAGTTTGGGTACACTATTTTTGATACGGTAGATGCTTTAATAGACGCCGTTGATATAATTGATATAGT
>CAYPHN010000020.1:0-3177 GCA_964410265.1 uncultured Flavobacteriaceae bacterium
CACCTCTTTAAATTAAATATCCCACAAAAAAAATTAGATAATTTAGTATGCTATTTTGTACATTTGTTGCTGTATAATACACAACGAAATATTATAAAACATATACAATATGTCATATAGAATTGAACACGACACTATAGGTGAAGTAAAAGTACCATCAGATAAATTTTGGGGGGCTCAAACCGAAAGGTCAAGAAATAATTTTAAAATTGGTGTAGAAGCATCTATGCCTAAAGAAATTATTGAAGGGTTTGCTTATTTAAAAAAAGCAGCTGCCTTTACCAATTGTGAATTAGGCGTACTTAGCAATGAAAAAAGAGATGCAATAGCACAAGTTTGCGATGAAATTTTAGCAGGAAAAATGTTAGATCAGTTTCCTCTAGTAATTTGGCAAACTGGATCTGGTACGCAAAGCAATATGAATTGCAACGAAGTAATTGCCAATAAAGCTCATGTTAATAATGGTGGTAAATTAGAAGGCAGCGAAAGGTTTATTCACCCCAATGACGATGTTAACAAATCACAGTCCTCTAATGACACCTTCCCTACCGGAATGCATATTGCAGTCTATAAAAAAATTATAGAAAATACCATTCCTGGTGTTGCTGCCTTACGAGATACTTTACAACAAAAATCAGAAGATTTTAACGATGTGGTTAAAATTGGTAGAACCCATTTGATGGATGCCACACCACTTACTTTAGGTCAGGAATTTTCGGGTTATGTTTCACAATTAAATTACGGTTTAAAAGCACTTAACAATACCTTAAGCCACCTTTCTGAATTGGCTCTTGGTGGTACTGCTGTTGGTACCGGAATTAACACACCCGCGGGTTACTCTGAATTAGTAGCGAATTACATTGCAAAATTTACAGGCTTACCATTTATTACTGCTGCCAACAAATTTGAAGCATTAGCGGCTCATGATGCCATTGTTGAAACACATGGCGCACTAAAACAATTGGCTGTTTCATTAATGAAAATAGCAAATGATATTCGAATGCTAGCCTCTGGCCCGAGAAGTGGTATTGGAGAAATTTCTATTCCGGCAAACGAACCGGGCTCATCTATTATGCCTGGTAAAGTTAATCCAACACAAGCAGAAGCTTTAACTATGGTATGTGCTCAGGTGATGGGTAATGATGTGGCAATTACTATTGGAGGAATGACTGGGCACTATGAATTGAATGTTTTTAAACCGGTTATGGCAGCAAATGCAATTCAGTCTGCACAGTTAATTGGAGATGCCTGCCAATCATTTAACAGCAATTGCGCTGTTGGTATAGAACCTAATAAAGATCGAATAAAGCAATTGGTTGATAATTCATTGATGCTAGTTACCGCATTAAATACTAAAATAGGATATGAAAAATCAGCAAAAATTGCCAAAACTGCACATGAAAATGGCACAACCCTAAGAGAAGAAGCTGTTAATTTAGGATTTGTGAGTGAGAATGAATTTGACGCTTGGGTAAAACCAGAAGACATGGTTGGGAGCTTAAAATAATTTATAAAATTAAATAAAAGTTTTTTTAAAACTAAAATTTAGAGCAATTTAATTATATAGTAACAAAATGAGTTTAAGGAGTTATTTAACCTTTAAACCCATTTCTTTATATTTACATTTACTATTCACTTTTGCCAATTATTTTTTATGATGACAATCAAACAAATCACAAACTATCTAGAAGAACTTGCACCATTACATTATACTGAAGATTTTGACAATGTTGGACTTCTTGTAGGAAATTATCAAACAGTAGTTAACGGAGTTTTAGTCAGCTTAGATACCCTTGAAATCACTATAGATGAGGCTATTGAAAAACAATGCAATTTGATTGTTAGTTTCCATCCAATTATTTTTAATGGTTTAAAAAAACTCAATGGATCAAATTATGTAGAACGAGTTGTTATAAAAGCCATAAAAAATGATATCGCAATTTATGCTATGCATACTGCCTTAGACAATTCATTTCAAGGCGTTTCTGCAAAAATGTGCGAGGTTATCGGTTTAAAAGATACCAAAGTACTTATCCCGCAAAGAGGAGTTATTAAAAAATTAACAACTTATATTCCGCATAAAGATGCCGAAAAATTACGTATGGCACTTTTTAAAGCTGGTGCAGGAAATATTGGTAATTACAACCATTGTAGCTTTAATATTGAAGGCCTTGGAACATATAAAGGAAATGAAAACACAAACCCATCCAAAGGAAAAAAAGAAGCATTACATCATGAACCTGAAACTTGTATTAGTGTTATTTTTGAAAAGCATTTAGAAAATCAAATCTTACAAACTCTATTCAACAATCATCCATATGAAGAGGTTGCTTATGAAATTATAACCTTAGATAATTTACACCAAAATATTGGTATGGGTATGATTGGAACATTGGAAATAGAAACTGACAGTATTTCATTTTTAAACCTATTAAAAGATAAGTTTCATTTAAAAATAATACGACATTCCGCTTTAAGCGATAAAAAAATTAAAAAAGTTGCAGTTTTAGGCGGTTCTGGTAGTTTTGCCATTTCTTATGCAAAAAGAGCAGGTGCCGATATTTTTATCACTGCCGATTTAAAATATCATGATTTTTACAAGGCTGAAAATCAGATAGTTTTAGCGGATATTGGACATTATGAAAGTGAACAGTTCACAAAACATCTTTTAGTGGATTATCTTACAAAAAAAATTACTAATTTTGCACCTGCCTTGCTGGCAGGCAGGATCATTTTATCAGAAAAAAGTACAAATCCTATCAACTATATTTAAGAGATGGCAAAAAAGAAAGAAGTTACCGTTGAAGACAAATTAAGAGCATTATTTGACTTACAACTTATCGATTCAAGAATTGATGAAATAAAAAACACAAGAGGTGAATTGCCTTTAGAGGTTAATGATTTAGAAGATGAAATTGCAGGTTTACAAACCCGATTAAATAACTTCAACACAGATGTTGAAAATTTAGAAACTGGAATTGCAAATAAGAAAAACAATATTGAAGAGGCAAATTCTCTTTCAAAAAAATACACGGAACAACAAAAAAATGTTCGCAATAATCGTGAATTCGATTCTTTAACCAAAGAAATTGATTATCAAGATTTAGAAATTCAATTGGCAGACAAACAGATCAAAGAATTTCATGACCGGTGCGGCATCGGTGTAATCGACATGCC
>CAYPHN010000020.1:3187-18855 GCA_964410265.1 uncultured Flavobacteriaceae bacterium
AATCATTCAAAAAAATGAGATAATTTCTGCTGCTAAAGAAAAAATAAAAGATAAAGAAACTCATTTAAAGCACAAGCAAGATGAATTGAATTCCATTTTAGAAGAAACTGAAAAAGAGGAAACTTTACTAAATAAGAAATCTGTTGATTTTGGTAAACTAATTGACGAAAGGTTGTTAAAAGCTTATAAAAAAATAAGATCTAATGTAAGAAATGGTTTGGCCGTTGTCACGATCGAAAGAGGTGCATCTGGAGGTTCATTTTTTACGATTCCACCGCAAAGACAAGTAGAAATTGCGGCTCGTAAAAAAATTATTACTGATGAGCATAGCGGACGTATACTAATTGATTCTCAATTGGCAGAAGAGGAAAAAAAGAAAATGTCTAAATACATTTCTTAACAAACCAAAATACTCTTTTAAAAAACCTTCAATTCTATTGGAGGTTTTTTTATGCCTTAAAACTACATTTTTAGATTACCTTATATAAAAAACATAATCAATAAAAACCATATAATGGGAATTGACTCCACCCAAAAAGCACTATAATACTCTGATTGTCTACTCGTTGCTCTATTAAGAAGCAAAATGGATACTACTGATATAACTAAAGTAATTAAAATAGTAAGACCTGAATTAAGATCTCTGACAAAATCAAGTATAAAAAAAATAATCAAAGCTATCGATCCTATAAGTTTAGACTTTTTAATTCCAAAAGTTTGAGGCAGAGTTTTTATGCTTAAATTATCCATATTAACATCTCTTATATCAAAAGGAATCGTAATACCTATTATAAACAAAAATCTTTGTAAGAATATAATCCAAATTTCGGATGTAAATGTTATTTCATTATTCTCAGCCGGAAACAAAACGGTTATACCTGCCCAAGTAATAGCAATAAGAAAGAGTTTTAAACTTGCTCTACTTCTTAGATTTTTCCATTTAAATAAAAATGGTACACTATAAAAAAAAGTGCTTATTAAAAATGGAATTAACACAAAATAAGATGTAAATTTTAATTTAAAAAACAATATTACCAAGAGCATGAGGCTAATTAAATTAAAAACGATTAATATTATTTTTTGAGAATGGATCCAGGTAGAAATTTTTTGATGGACTTCATTTATGTTATAAAACCTGATAAAATTATAAGAAACAATGGTGGCAAAAAAAACAAACCAAGGTGTGATATTTTCTTGTATACCATAATCTATTAAAGTAAGTTTCGTCAAACAAAAAACTGCAATTGCAACATGAATATTGCTGTGAATATAAAACCTAAAGAACCTTTGAAGAAGTTGCATTAAAAAAAATAATTTGTATAAAAATAACCAATTTTTTTCTTTTTAAAGCTGAATTCAATTCAGTAAAAATAATTACTTTTGTTATCTTCAAATAAAAATATATTATGCAAACAGACTCTTTCGTTTTACGTCACATTGGTCCGAGACAAGATCAGGTAAAAGAAATGTTAAAAACTATTGGTGTTCATTCATTGGATGAATTAATTAATAATACTATTCCAAGTGATATCCGTCTAAAAAACACATTAAACTTACCCGAGGCTTTGAGTGAAAATGAATTTGCTTCTCACATCCAAAATTTGGGCAACAAAAACAAACAATTTAAAACTTATATAGGTTTAGGATATCACAATACCACGCTACCTGCAGTTATTCAAAGAAATATTTTTGAAAATCCAAGTTGGTACACTTCATACACTCCTTATCAAGCTGAAATTTCACAAGGCAGGTTAGAAGCTTTATTAAATTACCAAACGGTTATTTCTGATTTTACTGGTTTACCAATTGCAAATTCATCTCTATTAGATGAAGGTACCGCTGCTGCAGAAGCAATGATTATGTTATTAAATGGTAGAAGCAGAAGTCAGAAAAAAGCAGATGCCTTAAAGTTTTTTGTTTCTGAAGAAGTATTACCGCAAACTGTTGCTATTTTAACAACTAGATCTACGCCTTTAGGTATTGAATTGGTTATAGGAAATCATGAAAAAATTAATTTTGATGCCAGTTATTTTGGTGCTATTGTACAATATCCAGCCAAACATGGTAAAATTTATGATTATACCGAATTCATTGCAAATGCACATGAAAAAGAAGTAAAAGTTGTTGTTGCAGCTGATATTTTAAGTCTTTCTATTTTAAAATCACCAGCTGAAATGGGAGCAGATGTTGCTGTTGGAACTACCCAAAGATTTGGAATCCCCTTAGGATTTGGAGGTCCGCATGCAGGTTATTTTGCCACACATGATTCTTATAAAAGATTGATTCCCGGAAGGATAATTGGTGTTACTATAGATACCGATGGAAATCGCGCTTTACGAATGGCTTTACAAACAAGAGAACAACACATAAAACGTGAAAGAGCCACATCTAATATTTGTACTGCCCAAGTATTACTTGCTGTAATGGCCGGAATGTATGCTGTTTATCACGGAGGCGATGGAATAAAATATATCGCTCGTCAAATACATTCGTTGACAAATATTTTAAGTAATGCGCTTTTAAAATTAGGACTTAAACAACATAACGATACATTTTTTGATACCTTGAAAATTAGTGTTTCTAATTCTGAAAAAGTAAAGGCTATTGCTGAAGAGAATGAAGTTAACTTTTCTTATATTGATGCTTCTACTATAAGTATTTCAATAAATGAAACTTCCACTTTAAGTGATATTGAGCAAATAATTAAAATTCTGGCGCAAGCAGAGAATTTATATGCCTTTGACATCACAGATTGCCCGGTAAGTTTATCCATACCTAAAGAACTACAAAGAACTTCAGAATATTTAACACATGAAGTATTTCGTAAATACCATTCAGAAACCGAAATGATGAGGTACATCAAAAGGTTAGAACGAAAAGATATTTCATTAACAGACTCTATGATTTCATTGGGCTCATGTACCATGAAATTAAATGCTGCTACTGAAATGCTTCCCTTAAGTATGAGTAATTGGAATTCCATTCACCCTTTTGTACCAGTTAATCAAGCACAAGGTTATCATGAAATGTTAAGAGGATTAGAAGAACAACTCAATATCATCACAGGATTTTCGGCAACCTCCTTACAACCAAATTCTGGTGCGCAAGGTGAATATGCTGGTTTGATGGTAATTAGAGAATTTCACAAATCTAATAACGATGCGCACAGAAATATCTGTTTAATACCAGCATCGGCACATGGTACAAATCCGGCATCAGCAGTTATGGCAGGTATGAAAGTAGTTGTTACCAAAACATCTGAATCGGGTAATATTGATGTTGAAGATTTACGTGAAAAAGCAATCAAACACAAAGATAATCTAGCTGCTTTAATGGTTACCTATCCATCTACCCATGGTGTTTTTGAATCAGCAATAAAAGAAATTACAAAAATAATTCACGATAATGGCGGACAAGTATATATGGATGGAGCAAATATGAATGCCCAAGTTGGTTTAACCAACCCGGCTACTATTGGCGCTGATGTTTGTCACTTAAACTTACATAAAACATTTGCCATACCACATGGTGGTGGTGGCCCCGGAGTTGGCCCAATATGTGTTGCAGAGCACTTAGCTAAATTCTTACCCTCAAATCCATTGGTTAAAACTGGTGGTACTGATGCAATTACAGCCATTTCTTCCGCTCCTTTTGGTTCGGCTTTGGTAGATTTAATTTCTTATAGCTATATCAAAATGTTAGGAAGTAATGGCTTAACAGAATCTACAAGAATTGCTATTTTAAATGCGAATTATTTAAAATCAAGATTAGAAAAGCATTATAAAATTCTTTACGCCGGTGAAAAAGGATTTGCCGCTCATGAAATGATTGTAGATTTTAGAGAATTTAAACAAAAAGGTATTGAAGTAACCGATATAGCTAAAAGATTGATGGATTTTGGTTTTCATGCACCAACGGTTTCGTTTCCAGTTGCTGGGACTTTAATGATTGAACCAACGGAAAGTGAAAACAAAGAGGAAATAGACAAATTTGCTGATGCATTAATTCAAATTAAAAAAGAAATTGACGCCTATAAAGACGAAGATTCTGTATTGAAAAATGCACCACATACCTTGGGCATGATTACCAGTGATACTTGGGCCCATTCTTATAGCAGAAAAGATGCTGCATTTGCCTTAGATTATATAGGTCAAAATAAATATTGGCCAAGAGTAAGAAGAGTAAATGAAGCGTATGGTGACAGACATTTAGTCTGTTCATGTAATCCGATTGAAGATTATATGGATGATGAATAATAATCAGATAATTACAACTTAAAAGGCGAATTTGTTTTGCCTTTTTCAATTTTATTTAATAAGCATTGAGAATTTATTAGCTTTTATTAAAAATTCATAATTATTCTATATTTGATTAGTAGAAAAAATTGTAATTTTGCATTTCCATAAATTTCTATAAAAAATGAAAAAAATAACAAAACAAACCTATATCAATTGGTATAAAGACATGCTTTTTTGGAGAAAATTTGAAGACAAATTAGCAGCTGTTTATATCCAACAAAAAGTTAGAGGTTTTTTACATTTATATAACGGACAAGAAGCTGTACTCGCAGGTGCTTTACACGCCATGGATTTATCAAAAGACAAAATGATTACTGCATACAGAAATCACGTGCAACCAATTGGCATGGGTGTAGACCCTAAAAATGTTATGGCAGAATTGTATGGTAAAGTAACCGGTACCTCAAAAGGTATGGGTGGATCTATGCATATTTTTTCAAAAGAAAAAGGATTTTATGGTGGCCATGGTATTGTAGGTGGTCAAATTCCATTGGGTGCTGGTATCGCTTTCGCGGATAAATATTTTGATAGAAAAGCAGTTACTTTGACCTATTTTGGGGATGGCGCTGCACGTCAAGGATCATTGCACGAAACTTTTAATATGGCAATGCTTTGGAAATTACCAGTTGTTTTTATTGTTGAAAATAATGGATACGCCATGGGAACCTCTGTTGCAAGAACAGCAAATCACGAAGATTTATGGAAACTGGGCTTGGCTTACGAAATGCCTAGCGAACCAGTTGATGGAATGGATCCTGTTGCTGTTGCAAAGGCAATGGATAAAGCTATTACTCACGCTAGAAGCGGAAAAGGTCCTTACTTTTTAGAAATGAAAACCTATCGTTACAGAGGGCATTCTATGAGTGATGCACAAAAATACAGAACGAAGGCAGAAGTTGCAGAATACAGAAAAATTGACCCTATTTCTCAAGTCCTAAAAGTTATCCAAAATAAAAAATATTTAACTGAAGATGAAATTAAAGCGATTAATGACGATGTAAAAATTCGTGTAACAGCATGTGAAAAATTTGCCGATGAATCTGCTTATCCAGAAATACAGCAAATGTACGATATGGTATATGAGCAAAAAGACTTTCCATTTTTAAAACATCGTTTGTAATTTTTATTATCTATTTGTTAAAATTAATACACAAAAAATAAATTAATATGGCCGAAATAATTAATATGCCCCGTTTGAGTGATACTATGACTGAAGGAGTTGTAGCCAAATGGCTTAAAAATGTTGGTGATAAAATAGAAGAAGGTGATATTCTTGCTGAAATTGAAACAGATAAAGCAACCATGGAATTCGAATCTTTTCATGAAGGTACACTGCTTCATATCGGCATTCATGAGGGTGAAACAGCGGAAGTTGATACTTTGTTGGCTATTATTGGGGAAGAAGGTGAGGATTTTAAAGTATTATTAAATAGCAAAGATGCTACCTCTGATAAAAAAGAAAATTCTGTAAAAGAATCAGAAAAAGAAGATAATAAAACAAAAGAAAAGGCTATGGAAATTCCTGAAGGAATTGAAATAATTACCATGCCGAGATTAAGTGATACCATGACAGAAGGTACTGTAGCTTCTTGGTTAAAAAAAGTTGGTGACGAAGTTGTAGAAGGAGATATTCTCGCTGAAATCGAAACAGACAAGGCTACTATGGAATTTGAATCTTTTCATCAAGGCACTTTACTGTATATTGGAGTTGAAGAAGGATCATCAGCCCATGTGGATGCTATTTTAGCAATTATAGGTAAAAAAGGAACTGATGTTTCAAAAATAGCTAAATCTTTAAAAAATGTGGAAGCAAATAGTTCAACTGACACAGATACCCAACAAAACGAAACAACAAAACAGGTAAAATCCACTTCAAGTGCTACTGCTAAAACAGCACAAGCTGTTCCACAGACAACAAAATCCAATGGTAGAATCATAGCCTCTCCTTTAGCTAAAAAACTGGCAAATGAGAAAAGTATAAACTTGCAAAATGTAAGAGGAACTGGTGAACATGGAAGAATAGTGAAACGTGATATTGAAAATTACGCTGCTCCAACAGGAGGAACCTCATCTATATTTGTACCTCAAGGGGAAGAAAGTTTTGAGGAAGTGAATAACTCTCAAATGAGAAAGGTTATTGCTCGCAGATTGGGTGAATCAAAATTTACGGCACCACATTACTATTTAAATGTAGAGTTTAATATGGATAATACCATTGGGTTTAGAAATCAATATAACTCTATACCCGACACCAAAATATCTTTTAACGACATAATCGTTAAAGCTACAGCTTTGGCTTTAAAAGAACATCCTCAGGTAAATTCACAATGGTTTGACGATAGGATCCGTAAAAATCACCATGTCCATATCGGTGTTGCTGTTGCAGTAGAAGATGGTTTATTGGTACCCGTAGTTAAATTTGCCAATGAACAAAGTTTAACACAAATTGGGTCACAAGTAAAAGATTATGCCGGTAGAGCAAGAAATAAAAAGTTAAGCCCTGATGAAATGGAAGGAAGTACTTTTACCATTTCAAATTTAGGTATGTTCGGAATAACTGATTTTACATCCATTATAAATCAACCTAATTCAGCTATTTTATCAATCGGTGCCATTGTTCAAAAACCAATTGTTAAAGAAGGAAATATTGTTGTAGGCAATACAATGAAATTAACTTTGGCTTGCGATCACAGAACTGTTGACGGTGCCACTGGAGCTATATTTTTACAAACCCTAAAAGGTTTTATTGAGAATCCAGTTACCATGTTGGTGTAATTATAAGATCCCCCTTCCAGGGGATGACAATTCATCGAATTCCTCGAGGCAAGCCTCGAGGAATTCTTTTTCATTAAAAAAGCCAGTCCCTTACGAAACTGGCTTTTTTTCTCCTAATAAAATATCTTTTAATTCTCTAAAATTTTTATAATATTCCATACTTTTATTTCATCATCTAAGCCAAGTCCTTCTTTAATCTCAACATTAATTCCATCACTTACTCCTAATTCAATATCTCTTCGTTCAAATTCTTTTTCACCAGTTTTAACCTCAACAAAAGGTTTTTTTGTTTTTTTATCAAATTGTATCAAAGCTTCTTTAATGGATAAAACACTGTCAACTTTGGCTAAAATTATAGAGGCATTAGCACTTAGTCCAGCTCTTATAAAAACAGAATCGAGTTTTTTAAGCGTTGCTTTTATTTCAAATTGAATGGCTCCGTTTTCTAATTTTCCTTTTGGGGCAATATAATCTAATATGGCTTCAAAAGTTATATTTTCAAGCGCGCCAACTGTAATTTCTAAAGGCAAACCTTCTTTAATTTTACCAACCTCAGATTCGTCAACTTTACCTTCAAAAATCATTTTATTTACATCGGCAAGAACGGCTATAGTAGTACCCTCATTAAAATTATTACTTTGAATTACCTGATTACCAACCTCTACAGGCATTTCTAACACCATACCGCCTATTGTTGATCTAATTAATGTATTTGCAGATTTTCCTAAACCTTTTGTAGATCCTGTTTTTACAATATCATAATTTTGCTTGGCTGCAATATAGGTTTGATTGGCCTGATTATAAGACACTTCATCTACTTCTAGTTCTTGCTTAGATATAACACCATTCTTGTACAATAGCTTTTGCCTGTCATACCTTAACTGGATATTATCCAACGAAATTTTAGCCGATCTAATAGCATTTCTTGCATTGTTCAACGCCGATAAATTCGGAATCACCTTAATTTTAGCAATTAAATCATTGGCCTTTACAATATCCCCTCCCTCTACATAGATATCTTCAATTACACCTGATATATTTGGCTTAATGAGTACTTCTTCTACAGGAACAATACTTCCGGTGGCAACGGTTTTTTTAATGATAGATTTTTTTGTTGGATTTTCGGTTTTATAAACAATAGGATCTTCTGCATTTTTTGAATACAAATAATACATTGCTCCTGAAAAGGAAATTACTATAAATAGTAAAATAAAAACAGTTACTGACTTTTTCATTGATAATATTTATTTAATTAATTTTTTTATTCTGATCTTAATGCTTCTACAGGCTTTAATTTTATGGCCGTTTGCGCAGGTATTAAACCTGCTAACAAACCTGATATTAATAAAATTAATAAAGCAGTGGTTACCATGGTTAACCCAACACTTGGGTTGGCAAACATATCCACTGGCCCGCTTAAATCGAGCACATAGTTTAAAACATATATTAATAATGCCCCAAAAACTATTCCGGCCATACCGGATATTATAATTAAAAAAACGGATTCGGTTAAAATCTGACTTCTAATATTTCGTGGTGTGGCACCCAAAGCCCTTCTAATACCAATTTCTTTTGTACGTTCTTTAACTACAATTAACATGATATTGCTTACGCCAATTACTCCAGAAAGCAAAACCAAGATACCTACGAAATACGCAATTACCTTTAATGCCACAAACAAATTTTCAACCTTGCTGAACTGCTGGTACAGGTCAAAAAAACCTATTGCTCTTTCGTCTTCTGGGTGGATCTTATGATTTCTTTTTACAATATCAAAAATTTTGGATTTGATCTTAGTTATTGGGGTACCATCTTCTGCTGTAATTGCCATCCACCCCACTTTATCTCCTCTATTAAAAGCTTGTGAAAAAGATGTAAACGGAATATATATTTGTTTTTGATTTTCTTCTCCATTTCCTCCTGACGTTTTTTTCTTATACGTACCAATAACCATAAAATTAACACCTTGTATTTTGATATAGGTTCCAATAACTTTTTCACCTTTGTCATACAGACTGGTTCTAACACCTTCACCAATAATGGCTATTTTTCTTTTTTCATTGATATCGTTGTAATTAATAAACCTACCCGATGTTATATCCATAGGCTCCTGTTTGATAATTTCAGGGTAATCTCCATAAACATCAAAAGCTCCTGTATTTAAGCCTCTAACAACATTGTTTGATCCGTTAAATCCACCCAATTGATTTCTTGGTGAAACAAACCTTAGGTTTGCGACATTCTGCCTAATATCTTCAACATCACCCGTATTATAACTGTATCTTCTTCCTTTTGCCATTCCTTGATAGGGTTTAGATACTGTACGTGTCCACATAAACATCGTATTGGATGCTATTTCACCGAAATCTTGTCTAATGCCATTTTCAAGACCTTTACCTGCTGCCAACAATAAAATTAGAATAAAAATACCCCAAAATACACCAAATGCAGTCAGTATAGTTCTTAACCAATTACTGGTTAACACTTCTAGTATTTCACTCCAACGATCTCGGCTAAACATAATATTTTTTTTTCGTCTTTTAAAGCTTCTATAGGTTGAATATGTGCTGCGCGCCAAGCTGGGAAAAATCCGGCAACGGCACCTGCAACTATTAGTAAAACAACCATAGTTAATGCAATGGTTAAATCAACCGAAGGGTTCAAAATATAATCAACTTCAATATTGGGTCCTACAATTTCTAATAAACCCATACTGAAAAATAATCCGACAAAACCAGCAACAGTAGTTACGAAAATAGATTCTTGCATGATCATTCCAATGATTGACCATGGTTTGGCACCGAGCGCTTTTCGTATTCCAATTTCTCTTGTACGCTCCTTTACAATAATTAGCATAATATTGCTCACACCTACTACTCCCGCTATAATTGTACATATCCCAACAAACCAGAAAAAAAATGCAATACTATTTATTAAGGTATAGTATCGTTTGGCTTCATCTAGCATATTATGCACATTAATTGCGCTATTATCATCTGGTGCTACAGAATGATTTTGTTGTAAATATTGCTTAATTTCTGTTGTAAACTTTTTTGAAGCTTCAAAGGCCTTATCAAAACTTTCTTCAGGTTTTAAAGTAAAGGCCATATTACTGATTTTTCCTATACCATTGAAAACACTTTGTGCAGTACTAATAGGAATGTAAATAAAATTTTCTTCTCTTTCTCCTCCACCATCACTGTATACGCCAACAATTTTAAAATTAATACCTGATAATTGAAGGTATTCATTTAGAGGGTTATCAACATTATTAAGTAATTCACGTTCAATTTTACTACTTATAACAACTACCTTATTTTTAGATTGAACATCAGAGTAATTTATATAACGCCCAAGTAGCATCATTTGATTTTCTACTTTTTGATAACCAGAGTTAATTCCTCTAATAAAATAGGAACCAGATTCATTTTTATAATTTATAGTTACACCTCGAACCCTATAGAGACCTGTTCTTGCATCTAATTCCTCTTTGTAAACTTCATCAATATAATCAAAGTCACCATTTTTTAATTGAATGGATCTACCTGGGTTTAAGCCTTTATATTTTTTTGTTGTAACCTGTGTCCACACAAAAATTCGATTGGTGGCATCTTGTTCAAATTGCTTACTAATACCGTTTTGCATGCCTTGTCCAAAACCAAGTAAAATTACCAATATAAATATTCCCGAAGCTACAGATAGCCCAGTTAAAAAAGTACGCAATTTATTTTTACGTATTGTATCAAATATCTCTTGCCAACTATCAAGATCGAACATTTGAAAATAAATTTTAAATTAAAATGAAGTCACTGATATATAGACGCCCAAAACTAGTAAAATGTTACAGTAATACTTTAATTTATTACCAATATTATATGCAAACAATGAATTTGATACTTAAATAAAATGTAGTGGTTTATTTATAATTACTCAGCAATTTTCAATTCTAAACCATCAAATTTTATTATAAAAATACCTTGATTGATTATTCCTCCTGAAGTATTTTCTATAAACTTAAATCTCGATGCTAGCCTTTCTGACGATCCTTGATAAATCAAATCTCTATCTTGAACCAATCGCATTAAAATATCATAGGTAATATCAAAACCTTTGATGGCATATTTTGAGGGAGTACTATGATATTTTCTTATAAATTTACTTTTAAAATTTTTATAAGGTTCTGAATATCTATTTAAATATTCAGAAGTTGGATAATGAAAATTAACTCTTGATAAAAAACTATTACTTATTCTATCATAGCTCTTATTTTTTTCAAATGAAAAAAGAGTTATCTTGTTTTCTTCAGGTAAAACACCTAAATTATTCAACACATCTCTAATAAAAGCTTCATCACTTCCTACTAAAAATACCCAAAATTCATTTTCACCCTCAAGATTCTTTTTAAATATATCTGGTTTTATATATCCTTTAACGGGTTTAATAATTTTAATTTGATGTAAAGTATCTAACAAACTGAGTTCTTTTTGAATTTGATTAAAATAAAAACTCGACTCCGTACTTTCATCGGTTATAATAAGCATTTTTTGGTTTGAATAATTTGACTTTATATAGTGAAGCATTTTTAAACTCAGATTTTCTTTAGTTACTGCTTCTTGTATCAAGTTTTTATTGGAAATTTTAGAATGATCTTTGGTTGAAATTAACGAAAGAATAAATGGACTTTTATTGGATAAGTTATTAGATACCACCTTTACATTCTTAAAAAACATAGGTCCAATAACTGCATCAAAATTATCAATTCACTTCTACCACTAATTTTTTTACTTACAAACTCACTGTTTTCTGTATCGTATACTTTTAAATTAATAGAAAGTCCTTGGTGTTTTAAAGAATCCATAGCCATTAAAGCGCCAAAATAAAAATCAGTTGTAATATGTAACAATCTATCATTTTCAAAATCTAAACTATCTCTTTTGCTTAAAAAAGGAAGCATCATTGCTATATTAAGATTTTTGTTGGATACATCGCCATCAACAAAATTAATATTATCTGCTCTATTGATATTTGGTATTTTAATTATCATTCCTTCAAAGACACCAATTTCAAGTTGCGGATTTGCTTGAATAAGCTCTTCCTGAGATAGACCATACTTATTACTCAAGCCAAATAATGTTTCTTTTTTTTGAATTTTATGTACTTGAACTCCTGAATTATCAATGGTTTTTACCGGAACTAAAATAACATCGTCATATTGTAAACCCTTCTCTTTAATTTTCGGATTTAATTCTTCTAAAAATGCTATGGTAACACCGTACCTTTTTGCAAGACTAAATTTGGTTTCTTTTGATTTAACTAGGTATGGCTGTGTTAATTTTTCTTTTTCTAAAATTAACAGATCTGTAATTTTTACAGGGATTTTTAGTATTTGACCTTGTTTTAGACCTCCTTTTACTAGAAGCGGGTTTAAAGTATTTAATTCGTCTATAGAAACCTCAAACTTTTTAAGTAAACTATACAAGGTTTCTTTTTTTAGCACTTCATGGTAAATATAATTATCTACAATTATATCTTTATCCCCAATAATACTCAAATCACTATTTTCTATATCCGTTTCTGGATTGTACTCCTTATTCGGAATTATAATGATATCATTTACCTTAACGTTATCTTTAACATCAGGGTTTAACTTTAATAAATCATACGGAGTAATGGATAAAGTTTTCGAAATGCTTAGAATAGTTTCTCCCTCAGCAACTTTATAGGTAATAAACTTTTTTTGTTGCGCAAATGTTACTGTTAATCCAATAAAAAATAATGCAATAAGGAGTTTTAATTTTTTCATGTGTCTATAAATATTTAATAATTCGGTCACATGCTGCCTGCCTGCCGCAGGCAGGTTCGCTATTAGTCATTCCCTTAGATGTTAAACTTTTTAGCATGCTCGTTTCATATAAAAAGATTCTGTAACTATAACCATCAAAAGTTTAGGTTATTATTTATCAGTTAAACTATTTATCAACAAAATAAATAACATTCAAAAATACTAAAAAAACCAATAGTTAAATTAAATATTTAAGCTATTCCCATTCAATAGTTGCCGGTGGTTTAGAGCTAATATCATAAACAACTCTGTTTACACCTCTTACACCGTTTATTATTTTATTTGAAATTTCCTGTAAGAATTTATAAGGTAAATCAACCCAATCTGCCGTCATACCATCTGTAGATTCAACCGCTCTTAAAGCCACAACTTTTTCATAGGTTCTTTCATCGCCCATTACACCAACCGAATTTACAGGAAGCAACAATGCACCAGCCTGCCAAACCTTATCATATAAATTCCATCTTTTTAATCCATCTATAAAAATAAAATCTACTTCTTGTAATATTCTTACTTTCTCTTTAGTAATATCTCCCAATATACGAATGGCAAGACCTGGCCCTGGAAACGGATGTCTGCCTAATAAATCGGCATCAATACCCATACTCTTACCAACCCTTCTTACTTCATCTTTGAAAATCATTCGCAAAGGTTCAACAATTTTTAATTTCATAAAATCAGGTAATCCACCCACATTATGGTGTGATTTTATTGTAGCAGACGGGCCACCTGTTACAGAAACTGATTCAATAACATCAGGATAAATAGTGCCTTGGGCAAGCCATTTTACATCTTCTATCAAATGTGCTTCATCATCAAAAACTTCAATAAATTCATTACCTATTGCTTTTCTTTTTTGCTCAGGATCAGAAAGTCCTGCCAATCTAGATAAAAATCTTTCCGAAGCATCAACACCTTTAACATGTAATCCCATATGTTGATACTGATTCAATACGCTTTCAAACTCATTTTTTCTAAGTAATCCGTTATTCACAAAAATACAGTATAAGTTTTTACCTATGGCTTTATCCAATAAAACAGCTGCCACAGTTGAATCTACACCTCCAGATAGGCCTAAAACAACTTTATCATTACCTATTTTTTCTTTGAGTTTTTTAACCGTAATATCAACAAAAGAATCCGGTGTCCATTCTTGTTTAATTTTAGCTATTCCTACTAAAAAATTCTCTAACAATTGCTTACCGTCGGTTGAATGATAAACTTCGGGGTGAAATTGAATGGCATAGGTTTCTTCATCTATTATTTTGTATGCAGCATTTTTAACATCATGGGTACTTGCTATAACATTATAATTATCAGGCATTTCGATGATAGTATCACTATGACTCATCCAAACCTGTGAATTTTCTTCAATATCTTTAAAAAGCGCACTGGCATTATCAACAAAAGTAAGGTTTGCTCTACCGTATTCTCTAGAATTAGAAGACCCTACTTTTCCACCAAAAAAATGCGTCAAATATTGCGCCCCATAGCAAATCCCTAACAATGGTTTTAACCCTTTTATTTTTTGTAAATCTGGTTGAGGAGCCTGCTCTCCTCTTACAGAATGTGGACTCCCAGAAAGTATAACTGCCTGATAATCATCAGCATAAAATTTAACACTATTGTAAGGATGAATTTCACAATAAATATTAAGCTCTCTAACACGACGCGCTATAAGTTGTGTAAATTGTGAACCGAAATCTAAGATTAGGACTTTATTTTGCATGCGCAAAAGTAAAACTAAAATCAGAATAATTAAAACTAATCCAATAAAATTCGATAAATTTGAAATTAAACAAACTGTAAATGAAAACCAAATTGACTTTAGTTCTCTTTTTTATACATGTATTTTTTTTTAGTACAAATTATGCCCAAGAACAAGACCAAAATTCAGCAGAGGATTTAGCTAAAAAATTAGCGAATCCTATTTCTAACTTGATAAGTGTCCCTTTTCAAAATAATTATGATTTTAATCTTGGACCATTAAATGGATTGAGATATACGCTCAATATACAACCTGTCATTCCTATTTCGATAGGTGAAGATTGGAATTTGATTAGTAGAACCATAGTTCCAATTACTTATCAAAAAAATGTATCGATTTTAGACGAAACTGATTTTGGGTTGGGAGACATTGTACAAAGTTTATTTTTCTCCCCAAAATCACCAACTAAAAACGGTTTGATTTGGGGTGTTGGACCAATTATTTTATTACCTACTGCTACAAATGATGTACTTGGAATTAAAAAATGGCTACAGGACCCAATGCTGTTTTTTTAAAGCTACAAGGCCAATTAACATATGGGGCATTAATCAACCATATGTGGTCTTTTGCAGGCAGTGGATTGAACGATGTAAATGCTTCGTTTTTTCAACCCTTTTTTACATATGCTACACCAAAAGGAAGTTCATATACCATCGCGTCTGAAAACACACAAAATTGGAATAATGATTTATTTGGTGGATTTATAGGAATATATTATGCTAAAGTTGTAAAAATTAAGAAATATATGATGCAATTTGGAGGCGGGCCAAAAATATATTATGGAAATAATCCATTCAATCCCAATTGGGGGTTTAGAATTAATGTGATTAGTTTATTTCCCAAGTAAAAAATATTGAATTAAATTCGTGTTTACCGATTTTATGACAATGGCAAATCGATTATTTTTAAAAGTAAACATTTATAAAAAGTCTTACTTACTGCTTAGTAGATTTGAATGAATTCTTTTGTATTAAAATTCAAATAA
>CAYPHN010000020.1:18865-20750 GCA_964410265.1 uncultured Flavobacteriaceae bacterium
CGCTATAAAATAAATATTGCTACTTTTACTCCAAATTATTCTACATGTTAAAATTATATTTTAGTCATATCTTGTTTGTCATTTTTATCTTTTTCTCTATTAATGTTTCTTGCCAAACTGAAGGTGAGACCATTAAAGAAGTCCACGAAAAAGAAGCTCATAAAAAACATACCATTGGTTTTGCCTTAACACACACCAGTATAGGTTCTGGTATAAAAAACAACATTGGTGATCAATGGATTTCATTTCCTTCATTTACCCTAGACTATTCGTATTATTTAAACAGAAAATGGCTAATCGGCCTACATAATGATGTGATCTTGGAAGAATTTATTGTTGAAGATAAGCGTCCAAACCTTGGAGAAGATGAAATTATTGGAATTGAGCGAAGCAAACCTATAACAACAACGCTCGTTTTTGGTTATAAAATTGTTGATCATATTATATTGATAGCAGGAGGAGGTATGGAGTTTTCAAAAGAAGAAAGCTTTAAGGTTGTACGATTTGGTATAGATGCTCCGTTTGAAATTCGAAATAATTGGGAAATTTTCGGAACCTTTACTTATGATATTAAAATTGATGCCTATGACGCTTTTTTTTATGGCTTAGGTATTGCTAAGTTATTTTAAAATATCGAGAACGACCCATAATTTCTCTTTAATCTTTCTTTGTGAAAGTTATTTCTTAAAAATATATCTGGTAATAAAAAGTCCAGTACCATCATCTTTTCCTGCATCACTTTCAACGCCGCTTACAATTTTAAAAAGTTCCCATCCTTCCGCTGATACAGAATTCAATACAGATGTTATCAAAGCATCATTTGAGGCAATATTCTGAAAATTAATCCCTACAGCACTATAAAAATTTAACATTTTGGTTTCTGAAAATTTATCAACTTTCATCTCTCTTCTTTTTATACTTTTTTGATTGCTTTTCTTACCATCAGTTCTTGTAGTTGTATAATTACTGTAATCTAACTCAGTACCATTAATTATAATTCTTGAACGCCCCAAACCCATAGGTACAACAGACTCAATTGTTGTTATTATTTTAAATTCTGTTTGTGCATTAATGTCAATTACACTTAAAAAAGCTAAGACAACAACTAGTAAATACTTTTTCATTATTATATATTTTAATTTATTATATGCATAATTACAACATATAGATCAATAAAAAAAACCGCCAAAAAATTAATATAGACGGTTTTAATTATCTTATAATCTGTATTGTAGTTTTCGCTATCGCGGAAACTACAATTTTAATTATTTTTCTTCTTCTTTTACTTCTTCAAAATCTACATCTTGTACATCATCTTCTGTTGAAGATTCCGCATCGGCTCCAGCATCGGAATCAGGCTGTTGTCCGGCTCCTGCTCCTTGGGTATCTTGCTGCGCTTTATACATTTCTTCAGAAGCAGCTTTCCAAGCTTCATTGATTTTTTCCATTGCAGCATCAATAGCCTCTAAATCTTTTGATTCATGTGCTTTTTTCAATGCTTCTAAAGCCGTTTCAATTGGTCCTTTTTTATCGTCAGATAATTTATCTCCAAATTCTTTTAACTGACTTTCAGTTTGAAAAATCATTGCATCAGCACCGTTAATTTTCTCAGCAGTTTCTTTTGCTTTTTTATCCGAATCAGCGTTAGCTTCAGCATCAGCTTTCATTTTTTTGATGTCATCTTCTGATAACCCTGAAGAAGCTTCAATTCGAATGTTATGCTCTTTTCCTGTTCCTTTATCTTTTGCTGATACATTGATAATACCGTTGGCATCTATATCAAATGTAACTTCAATTTGAGGTACTCCTCTTGCTGCTGGTGGAATTCCATCTAAATGAAATCTACCAATTGTTTTATTATCGGCTGCCATTGCTCTTTCTCCTT
>CAYPHN010000021.1:0-11292 GCA_964410265.1 uncultured Flavobacteriaceae bacterium
TTAATAATTGATTCGGTAATTATAGCGTAAATTTCTTTTTGTTCACCAGAAATTTGCGCTAAATGTTTTTTAATAATACTTTGATCGTTTCTTTTTGCCGGGCCTGTTTGTGCCTGTATTGGATCAATATTTTGTACTTTTTCGGCGGTTTCTTTAATTAAAGGTTTTAATATGTCAAATGAAATATTGTGCTCATCGCAAATATCTTTGGCAATTTTAAACATATGATTACTAAAGTTATTGGCAAATACAGCTGCAATATGAAGCTTTTCTCTTTGAAATGAATCAATCTCATAAACATAATTACTAATTGATTTCGCAAAGCGTTCTAACAAATCAAAATCTTTTTTATGCGCAACTTCAATATTAATTGCCACGGACGTGAAATCAACAATTTGTTCTTTTGAAAAAGTTTGTAAAGGGTAAAATACACCTTTGTTATTCTCACATTGTAAAGCACTTAATGGCAAACTACCCGATGTATGCAATACCAAACCTTGTGTGAGGTTTAATTGTTTTGACAAAGATGTAACTGCATCATCATTAATTGCAATAATATAAATATCAGCAACTTCCAATACATTTAAGTTATCTGTATTAGGTATATCATGTTCAAAATAAGCATCATTTTTATTATTGCGCCTGTAGTGTTGTACAAAATCAATATTAGAGGATAATTTAAAGGCTTTTGCCAAATGATAAGCTACATTGCCAGCGCCTAGTAAAACTACTTTAATCATAGAGCGAAGATAAGAAATGCCAACTTTAAAATAAAATTGCATACCATATATTATAAAAAAAGAGCTAATTAAAATACCTCTCTTTTCTTTGAGCACATCTAATTTAATTTTAGATTCTTTTTAATTTCAGCCTGTGCAGAAGCAAGTCGTGCGATAGGTACACGATAAGGTGAACAACTAATATAATCCATTCCTGAATTGTAGAAAAATTCAATGGAATTTGGTTCACCACCATGTTCGCCACAAATACCTATTTTTAAATTTGGATTTGTTCTTCTTCCTTTATCAATTCCCATTTGAACCAATTGTCCAACACCCTCTTCATCAATAACTTCAAAAGGGTCGACCTTTAAAATGCCTTTTTCAATATATATCGGTAAAAACTTACCAGCATCATCTCTTGAATATCCAAAGGTCATTTGAGTGAGGTCATTCGTTCCAAATGAAAAGAATTCTGCCCTTTGTGCAATTAAATCGGCAGTAACCGCAGCTCTTGGAATTTCAATCATAGCACCAACTGAATATAAAATCTTATCTTTTCTTTCTTCAAAAACTTTATTGGCTGTTGCACGAATTACATTTTCCTGTTCAACAAATTCTCTTAAGGTACCAATTAAAGGAACCATAATCTCAGGTTTTGCTTTAATACCTTTTTCCTTTAAATTTAACGCAGCTTCAACAATTGCCCTTGTTTGCATTTCGGTAATTTCCGGATAGGTATTTCCTAACCTACAACCTCTATGACCTAGCATAGGGTTGAATTCATCCAATTGAGCAACCTTGTTCTTTACAGCTTCTAAAGAAATATGCATGTCTTCTGCAAGATCTTTTTGAGTTGCTAATTGATGAGGAACAAATTCATGTAAAGGTGGGTCTAGTAAACGAATCGTTACAGGTAAACCTTCCATTACCTCGAAAATACCTTCAAAATCACCTCTTTGCATGGGTAATAAATCATCTAAAGCTTGTTTACGGCCTTTGATAGTTTCAGCCAAGATCATCTCACGCATGGCTTTAATCCGATTGGTATCAAAGAACATATGTTCTGTTCTTGTCAATCCAATGCCTTGAGCACCAAAGTTTTTAGCAATTTTTGCATCTTTAGGGCTATCGGCATTTGTTCTCACTTTCATGGAAGTATATTTATTCGATAAATTCATGATTTTTTCAAATTCACCACTTAATTCTGGCTCAATAGTTGCTACCTTTCCTTCAATTATATTTCCAACACTACCATTTAAAGAGATCCAATCACCTTCGTGATATTTTTTGCCATCAACGATCATGGTTCGTGTTTTATAATTGATTCGAAGTGATCCAGCACCTGAAATACAACACTTACCAATTCCACGTGCTACAACAGCTGCATGGGAGGTCATACCACCACGAGCAGTTAAAATACCTTTGGCAATATGCATTCCTTCAAGATCTTCTGGCGAGGTCTCTATTCGAGTTAAAATAGAATATTTATATTTATTAGCTTCATCGGCAAAGAAAACTAATTGACCAGTTGCTGCACCTGGTGACGCAGGTAACCCCTGAGCAATTATAGTTGCTTTTTTTAACGCCTTCGGATCGAAAATAGGATGTAATAATTCATCTAATTTATTTGGTTCAATACGCAATAATGCTTCTTCTTCATTGATAGACCCATCCTCTAATAATTCCATGGCAATTTTAACCATTGCCGCACCTGTGCGTTTACCATTTCTGGTTTGTAATATCCAGAGTTTTCCTTCTTGCATGGTAAACTCCATATCTTGCATATCCAGATAGTGTTTTTCAAGTTTATCCTGATATTCATTTAGTTCATTAAAAATGGAAGGCATTAATTCTTCTAAGGAAGGATATTTTTCTATTCTAAGCGTTTCATCTATTTTAGCCAATTCAGCCCAGCGTTTAGATCCTATTTTTGTGATTTGTTGTGGTGTTCTAACACCTGCAACCACATCTTCACCTTGTGCATTGATTAAATATTCTCCATTGAATATATTTTCACCCGTTCCGGCATCTCGGGTAAAACATACACCGGTACCTGAATTGGCTCCCATGTTCCCATAAACCATGGCCTGTACATTTACTGCCGTTCCCCAATGAGCAGGGTAACCATGCATATTTCTGTAATAGATTGCTCTATTGCCATTCCAGCTGTCAAACACAGCTGTTACTGCACCCCAGAGTTGATCCCATGGGTCTGTTGGGAAATCATGCCCTGTACGTTTTTTTACTGCATCTTTAAAATCATAAACCAAATCTTGAAGGTCTTGAATAGTGAATTCTGTATCTAATTCAATTTTTCTTTTTTCTTTAAGATTCTCCATGATTTCCTCAAATGGATTAATATCATCTTTTGTTTCGGGTTTCATACCCAATACTACACTGCCATACATTTGAATAAATCTGCGATAGGAATCCCAGGCAAAACTTTCATTATTCATTTTGCGTGACAAACCTAAAACAACCTCATGGTTTAATCCAAGATTTAAAACAGTATCCATCATTCCAGGCATGGATACTCGAGCTCCTGATCGAATTGAGATTAATAATGGATTGTCTTTATCTCCAAATTTTGAGCCCATTATATTTTCAATGTTTTCTATGGCTTTTTCAACATCTTCTTTTATAAGTTCAATTACGGCATCTTTTCCAAGTTCATTATAAGTGGTGCAAACCTCAGTAGTTATAGTAAATCCAGGAGGTACAGGAATGCTAAGGGAGCTCATTTCGGCCAAATTAGCCCCTTTACCACCTAATAGATTTTTCATTTGACTACTGCCATCAGCCGTCTTGTTACCGAATTTGAATACACTTGCTTTCTTTTCTTGTAATAGTTCCATTTCACCAACTAATTTAAAAAGGTTAAACTTGATATCTAACAAGAGCCGTATAAATCGATTAATTTGTATTTTTTATCACTTCCAAATTGCGATTTAGGGGGTCAGCGTTAAATAAGAAGTATGTAAGTAGTAAATTTATTAATTTTTAAGCTGATTATTAATGACTTATATCATTAAATAGAAATAAGTGATATCTTTTTAGTAGTAAAAGTTAATTGTAAGGCGTTAATCTACTAATCACTAATTACAAAAAAAGCAAAAGTCAAAAGGCCAACAGCCAACAGCTATTAATCATCAAATACACATTATAGGTGTATTAAATCACAATACTAATAATCTGCACCCAGCACTTTTCCACTTAATTGTAATAATTTTAACTCAGCAATTTTGGCCGTATATTTCGCTTGATTGTAATTGTTTACCGCATTTAACAAGTTGACTTGTGCCAACCTAAACTCTACAGAAATGATTTGACCGAGTTTAAACTGTTCTTCACTTCTTGAAAAATTTCTTTTATTCGTGTCAACATTTTTTTGCTCCGCCTGTAGAATAAAAAGAGAATTTTGATAAGTTTCCCATGCATTAGCAACATTGCGTTCTAAGTCTAATGCAATTTGATCTTTTTGTATTTCACTATTTTCTATCGCAATTTTTGCATTATCAATCCGGTTTTTAGTAGCACCACCATCAAATATATTCCATGATAAATTAAGACCTGTATTTATTCCTTTGGAGTTTTGAGCTGTTAAAGAAAAGGGGTTGTTTGTATTTGAATTTATATTTAAATTATTCCAACCATAAGAACCGTTAACTCCAATAATTGGCATCCAGCCTGATTTGCTTATTCGCAGATCAAAATTACTCATTGCAATATTTTTTTCTGCCTGTAATAAGAATGTGTTATTTATTTTTGCTGAATTTAGTAGATTTTTATAAGTTAAATGAATATCATAATTCACTGTTGTATCTACCTTGAAATCGGCTGCAATTTCTCTTCCTAAAATCACATTTAGATCCCTCTTCGCATTGCTTAACTCTCTGCTAATAGTCAATAAGGCGATACTGTCATTGTTCATATTTACTTCTGAATTCAATACATCCAATTGGGTATTTTGACCAAATTCATAATTGTATTGTTCACGTAAGGATCTATCTTTAGAAATGGATAATGACTGTTCTTGATTAATCTTATTTTCAGTTAACCTCGCAACATCATAATAAGATGCCAATAATTGCAGAAGTGTAGCTTCTATTACTTGCCGGGCCTGTATTTCGGATAAATTATATAGTTCTTGTAATTTTTTGTAATTGTATCTTCTGCCCAAACCGTCAAATAATACATAGTTTACACCAACAGAAGCACTGTAAAACTTAGTTTGTGAAGAATTACTTTGTACACTGCCATCTTCAAACGTATTTTCATTGCTTTTGTCTTGGTAGTTACCTCCACCATTAGCGCTTACGGTTGGCAAATACCCACTATTGTAAATGCTCGAATTATTTTTTGCAGCTTCAACATTGTTATTTACAACCAATATATCAAAATTGTTTTTTAAAGCGATGTTCACTGCATCTTGCTTTGATAAAATTTTTTGAGAAAACCCTAAAATTGAATTTAGTAATAACCCAATTAGAAATATTTTATTTGTGTGTATCATTTTCTACTTTTAATTCTTTTACTGCTCTTGTAACTTCTTCTTTGGTAACTTTTTTTCCTGTAATGTACCACTTGATAAACACTGTAATAGAGTTATTTACTGATAGTAATAATGGAAGCATTAATAAGGTTAAAAATGTAGCAATTACGATACCATAAGAAATGGAAATTGCCATAGGTTTTAAAAATTGTGCCTGTCTGCTTTTCTCTAATAATAAAGGGGCTAATCCGGCAACTGTAGTTAAAGAGGTTAAAAATATAGCTCTGAATCTAGATACGCCTGCTTTCACTAATGCATCGTCAAATTTCATACCTTCTTTTAAGTAACTGTTAAATTTACCTACCAGTACTAGGCCGTCATTAACCATAATACCTATTAAGGCTATTATACCTAACCATGACAAAATGTTAATTGAAAAACCATGAATATAATGCCCCCATATAATACCTATCAAACTAAAAGGTATCATAAGCAAGAGAAGTAATGGCTGACTATACGATCTAAACGTAAAGGCTATTACCATATAAATTAGTAATATAACGATCAAACCAACTGAATTTACGGAGTTCTTTGTTTTATTAGCTTCGCGATTCTGACCTTCATAACTAACAGTTACTGTTGGATATTTTGATAAAATATTGGGCATTATATTATTTTGAATATTTTCCATAACAGCAACTTCACTATCATCAGGAGATTTTAAATCGGCTGTGATCTGAATTTCTCTTTTTCCGTTCAAATGGTTGATAGCCACATCACCACGAGCAATTTCATAGCTTGCAATTTCAGAAAATGGTATCTTATTACCGTTTTGTGTGGTAATCCACATATCATCTAGGTGTTTGATAGATGATCGGTTTTTTTTATGATATCTAACCCATACTTTGATCTCATCCTGACCGCGTTGAAAACGTTGCGCCTGAAATCCAAAAAACCCATATCTCACTTGATTCATTACAGATTGTAGGCTTAAGCCAAGTATATATGCATCATCTTTTAATTTAATACGTATTTCTTTGATTCCGGCAGGGTCATTATCAGCTATATCTTTAAGGATTGGGTTGGTTAACAAATGATCTTTCAATTCTTTTTTTGCAGCCTTTAATTCGCTTATATTATTCCCCAAAAGGGAAACCGCAACTGGGCTGCCACCAAAATTAGAACCAGAACCATAGGTTAAACTTTCAATACCGTAAAATGATCCGGCTTTATCACGAATGGCATTGGTTATTTCAAAGGAAGCAAAATCTCTTGACTCACCGGGTAATAAGTTTATCGTTAAAGTAGCTATGTTGGTGCCTGGGCCGATACGTTTTATTACATTTTGAACCACAGATGCATTACCGGTTTGTTTTTTAGTAAATTCTTTATCTACCAACCAGGTGGCTTCTTCAATTTTTGAAATAATCGAATCAGTTATTTTTTCATTGGTGCCCTGAGGCATGGTCAAGGTAATAGCAATTCTATCACTTGCCATTCGTGGAAAAAATGATGTGCGAACAACACCACTTGTAATGCCTCCAATTGAAAAAATTAACAAAGCAATTGGAATGGCAAAACCTAAGAATTTATGTTTTAAGAAAAATCTTAAATACGGAGCATACATGCGGTCACGTACATAAGTAAGTTTTTTATCGGCTTTTTGATTGATTTTTGAGAATATTTTAAACAAACCCGTTGGCGCTTTCTTTTTTCTAATTAAAGCCTTAGAATGTGCGATATGCGCAGGTAATATAATCAATGCTTCAATAAGTGAAACCGCTAGGGTTAATATCACCACAGTGGATACCTCTTTAAAAAAATCACCCATTCTACCATCTAAAAAATAGAAGGTTGAAAAAGCGATCATGGTAGTTAAAATGGCAGATACAATTGGCGGAATTACCTCTAAAGTACCATCAATTGCTGCATTTATTGGGCTTTTACCTTTTTCATAATGTTGGTATATATTTTCACCAATCACAATACCATCATCAACTAAAATACCAATAACGATAATCATTCCAAAAAGCGACAGTACATTAATGGTAACGCCTAATTGAGCCGCAAAAATAAACATACCAAAAAATGCAATTGGAAGTCCGGCAGCAACCCAAAATGCAAGTCTTACGTTTAAGAATAATGCCAAAAAGAACAATACCAAAAGCATGCCTATAATCGCGTTTTCGGTTAATAATTTTGTTCTTTGGGTTAAAGTAATTGATCTATCACTGGCAATATTTATGGTTACATTATCATGTTGTTCATTAAATTTTGCAATATATGTTTTAATATCAGTTGCTGATAAGATCAAATCTTCATTGTTTGTATTATTTACCTGAATATTGATGGCAACTTCACCGTTATAAAAAATTCTATCCGGATTTTCGTTCCAAATATCCTTTACATCTGCAACATCTTTTAAATAAATAATATTTCCTGACATATCGGCTTTTACAATGATAAAGCTCAGCTCATCAGCATAATACTGACGATTTTTAGCTCTTATCAAATAATCTTCAGCTTCCGTTTTGATATTACCACCTGTAATTAATAGATTGGATTGTCTAACGGCTTCGGCAACATCTGTAAAAGTTAAATTATAAGCTCTCAAATCTATTTCTCGAACAGCAATCTCAATTTCTTCTAAAGGAAAACCGGTTAAAAAAACCTGTGAGATACCGGGTATTCCTCTTAAATCATTTTCAATATTTCGTGCATATTGTTTTAAAGCGGTTAAAGGAATGTTTTTTCCACTTAAAGTAAAACTAACAGTAGGCGTAGTGTTTTCAACTTTGGCTATAACAGCAGGTTCCATACCAGTTGGAAATGAAGGTACTCTGTCAACGGCATTTTTTACCTCAGCTAAAACTACATTTATATTTTTATCATTTTCAATTTCAACATTGATCGATGCTGAATTTTCTCTTGATACAGAAGTTACCCTATCAATACCAACAACCCCTTTTAAGTTATCTTCAATTTTTAAAACAATACCTTCTTCCATTTCCTCTGGTGAGGCTCCTGGATAAAAAAGACTAATGGTTATATTCTTAGAGTCCGTCAAAGGGAAAAAAGAAGATTTCATTGATTTGGCACCAATTACTCCGAATATGATAAATGCTAGGATAAAAATATTAACAGCAACGGGATACTTTATAAAATAGGTAATGACTTTTTTCATTTGCTAATGGTTTATTAAAATAGAATTTGTCTAAACATATTGTTTTCAATCCATCATTGCAATACTTAATAGATAATTAAAAAGCGTGAAATTATTACAGAAGTTTTGTTTAACATTGTGCTTATTGCCGAAATTTATATTTCAGGTGCTATAGAATCATTATTAATTTCTCTAACAATCATCCCAGAAAAGGCTCCCGGTACATTTTTTGCTAAAATTTTAGTACCATTTTTAAGACCTTTAATCACCACATTTCTATCTTTAAAATAAACAGGGTTGACTTTTACAAGTTCTAAAACGGAATCTTTTAAGACATAAACACTTTCGTTATTTACCAAAAGTTTTCTTGGAATTTCATAAGCATTTTTCTCTTTTTTTGCTACCAATTTGGCTTCCAGATACATGCCTTCTTTTAATGTTTTACCTGTAACCTGAATATAGGCTTTAACGGTTTGTGATGCCTGATCAACTTTGCCATTAACGCGTATTACTTTTCCACTCCAAGTTTTAGACCTATCTAATTTGTGTAATTCAACCGTATTTCCGTTTTGTAATAAATCAATATAGTTGGCATTGATAGCAACTTCCATTTCATAAATACTTGGGTTTATAAATTCACCTAATTTTTGGCCTTGGCGTACCAAAGACCCAGGGTTTACCAGGGCCTCTGTTAAAATTCCATTGTAAGGTGCTCTTATAATATATTTGTTTAACCTTACTTCTAAATTTTTGACATTATAATAAGTAGTGTATATATTCCTTCCAGATATAAAGAATTTTTCCTTTTCGGAATTTATTTCAGGTAATTTAGGAGTAGTCTTGTTAAAATCAAAATTACTTAAATAAGCCTGCCATTTTATATACTCATTAGGATAGTCTAACCTTATATCTGGCATTATTGAGGTTATTGTATTGTACAAATTACTTTTTTGAGCTTGTAGATTTGCATAGAACTCTTCACTGTTTATCCTTAAAATAATTTCTCCTTTTTTATAGGATGTACCAGGTCTAAATTCTTTTGTTGTTACATGCAAAACTCCTTGTACTTCACTAAATATTTCTATTTTGTTTTTTGCAACCAAATTGCCATTAGCCGTTATGGATATAGGAATGTCTGTATTTTGAACTTCGTTAATAAAAACAGTTTTTATAATTTTTGGAGCTTTCCGTTTTACTTTATTCTGACTGCTTATCATAATTTTAACAACAAAGAATGAAGCTATTAAAATGACGATCCCAAGACCAATACTAATATATTTTCTCATGGTATTTAGTTTAGTTGTTTTTTAATTTTTTGCAAATATTATTTTGAATATGATTCAAAACCCTAATCGTTCTTTGGATATCTTCTTCGTTGATCCCATGCTGTAATTCATTAATTATCTTTGATAATGTTGGAAGGGATTTTTCAAAAATCGACTTACCAAGGTCGCTTAAATGAATATGATTTATTCTTTTATCACTTTTAGAATTTACTCTATAAACCAATTCTTTTTTTACCATGGTATTTATTAACCTGGTAAGTGAGGGTTTAGAACGGTTGGTAATAAAAGCCAAATCGTTTTGAATTTGACCATCTTTATCATGTAATATTTTTAACACAAGCCATTGTTCTTTAGATAGTTCTATACCATTTTCTCGAAATGTATCTATAAAATAAAAACCAACAAATTTTGCAGCTCTACCTAAAAATGGAAGTATTGTTTTTTCAAATTGAATATTTTGTTTCAATGTAATTTGCTTTATAATGAACAAGTTTGCGAAGATAACACAAAATATAACATAGTTGCACATGCAACTATGTTAATTTTATCTTAAAGAAAAGGGGGGGTAGTTTTATAAAATTACTATAACAGAAAAGTATTGTAAATCTTTAGTTAGAAAACAAAAAAAAAGAGGAGTTGAAAAACTCCTCTTTTAAACAATAAGTTACTCTACCAGAGTCCTCATATAATTTACAACAAGCCACCTATCTTCATCGTCAGGTAATTTTTTTGTATATTCAGGCATATCGTCTCTACCTTCTGTAGTTTTATAAAATAATGCACCGTCAGATTGGGCTTGAAATTCTGCAGTTGAAAAATCTCCTAAATCACCTTCAACCTCATCAGCTTTTGTACCATCACCGTAGCCTTCTTTACCATGGCAAGATTTACAATGTTTGTTATACAAAGATTTACCTATAGCAATATTTTCTTTATCTGCCTTATCGGTTGGATTTTTCATTTTTTCATACTTTTCTGGAACTTTCCATTCATCTTGCACAATGGATGAAAAAGAATAAAGAGCAAATGCTGCAATTGCGATTACTGATAATATTAAATTTTTTCTCATAATATTAAATTTAATTAAAATTATTTTAATGTTTATTTTTTTAATTATACAAATATCAGTAACATTGGTTACTTAAATTATGATATAAATCAGTTTCAGATATCTAATTTAATTTATGATTTGTCTTCTTATTTTTAATGCCAGCGGCTATAATTAAGATTAATAATAATATAATCATAATCCAAGCCCATAACGGAAAAACTGGTGTTTCACCGCTTGCATAACTATGTAATCCTTTAGATAAATAATAATTCACACCAAAAAATGTCATTAGTACACTCGCAAAACTTATAATTGCTCCCACATTAAATGTATATAAATTTTTCATTTTAGGTATCAATCTAAAGTGCAGTATAATCGTATAAGCCATAACAATAACTAAGGCCCATGTTTCTTTGGCGTCCCATCCCCAATATCTACCCCAAGATTCATTTGCCCAGATACCGCCAAGAAATGTTCCAACTGTAGCTAAAAATAAACCAATTGTTATATTCATTTCGTTGATATGAGTAAGCTCTTTAATGATTAAATCTCCACCACGGTCTCCGTCAACGAAAATA
>CAYPHN010000021.1:11302-18664 GCA_964410265.1 uncultured Flavobacteriaceae bacterium
TTAATGATTAAATTAATTCGTTTACCATTTTTTTTATTTTTAATTAAATAGAGTACCATATTCATTAACCCTAGCACAAATCCCAGACCTAGAAATCCATAACTAATGGTAAGGGTGGCAACATGAATAATTAACCAATACGATTTAAGTACTGGTTGAAGATTGGTTAATTGTGGGTCGTAACTACTATGACTAGCAGTCATTAACGTAAAAAATGCCAATAAAGCTGTAGCTGCTAAGGTTATTTTAGAATAGCGAATAAAACTGAATCCTGCTAGTAAACTACCCCACGATACTAATATTAGAGCCTCATATCCATTACTCCAAGGAGCATGACCTGATAGGTACCATCTTAAAGCCATACCATATGTATGATAAATAAAGGCAATACCTAATAATAAAATGAAAAAATTTAAAGTATAACTTAATATTTTACTTTTTTTATCTTTTAAATTATCAATAAAAGCAAGTACCAATAATATCACACTTAGCAGAGCATAAATATTTTTTAAATTAATAAATATTTTTGCCTTGTTGTATTGTATTTCTTTAGCTACTTTTGATTTAGAAGGTAATATAAGAGCGGAATTATTTTGTCTTTGAATATTATCTATATATCCTAAGATCTTATTTGCCCTAGTATAATCACCTGACTTCGTTGCTTGAAATACTTCTGTTAAATATTTCTTAAACAGATTGTTATAATTAAATTCTTTTAATTGTAAATCGTCATTTAATATTTTTATAGATCCTTTTAAAGGTTTTTTAGCAAGAGGATCCATCCAATTGATCCATTTATTATTTAAAGATTCCTTGTCTGGAAAAACATTGAGTAATTTTCCTTGAAAACCTAACATAAAAATTTCAACACGTTCATTTATTTTAATGATTTCTTTGTCAAAAGTATTTTGTTCTGAGGGTTTTTTTCTAAACGCGGGCTCTGCTACGGACCTTAACTTATAATCGCCGTTTTCATTAAAAAAATCATTAAAAGATGCATATTTTCCTTCTGCACCAATAATATTCATAACAGCAGGTTCACGTACATAAATAATTTTTTGTTGTTTCCAAAACTCTGCATTCAAGATCATATCCATAAATACCTGCATAGCTTCCATTTTTCCTTTTGTTGGAATATCAAATTTATCTTTTCTTGAGATTTTATGCATTACATCATAAGCCAGTGTATTGATAGGAACAAATCTTCCATTGTAATTTTGAACAAGTAGGTTTCCAAATTTTTTAGCATGAACTATGCCTACAGAATTTTGATCTACATTATGGATGTGATTAGTATTATTATCTTGAGAGTAAATATTTCCAATAAAAAGAACACCAAAAATCATCGTGGCAATAAGTGATTTTCTTTTTGCTCTTGTATTTTTTATTTTATGAATTAATTCATGATATCTAGAATTTTTATTGAATAATGTAGCAATAAAACCTAATCCCATAAGTAAGTAGCCTATATAAGAGATCCAAGTGCCATAAAAATCATGATTTACAGATAACACTGTTCCTTTTTCATCTTTGTCATAGGAAGATTGAAAAAACCGATAACCCTTATAATCTAACACATTATTCATATAAATTCTGTGATCTTCACTTAAGCCCTTATTTTTATCTATTAAGGTAACTTCACTGGCATAAGACGATGGGCTATCAGAACCAGCGTATCTTTCTAATATAAATTTATTTAAACGAAGAGAAAAAGGCAATTCAATTTGCTTCATACCATAAGACAATGCTACATCAATACCTTCGATATTAACTTTTTGAAAATTGTTAATATAGCCTCTACCTCCCAAGATAGCAACTTCTTTTTCTTTGCCATTAACCGAAAGGTTTACCATTAAAACATCAGGACCTCTAGCTTCGTCATTTCCAGCAACATATTTTATTTTTGCGTTATTATACATCTTGGTTAATACAAATCCAATACCTGTTTCAAAAGGTTCATATAAATATTTTGGTTTCAATTCGCCTATAGAGTCTTTTGGTATTTCACCAATAGTTAATTCGGGCATTTTACTTGTTTTAATTGCACCAGGATAGCTAATTAGTGTTTTGCCATTATTGCTTATCAGTAAAACTGCATCCTCTCGATCATAATTATTATAGGCAAAAAGATGACCATGAGTCTCTTTGATTTCACCGTCTTTAATTAAAATAACATCTTTATGACCGTCTACACTTACCGTTAATTCTATCACTTTGATACCTTTTTGATCACTTTCTAGGTAGGTTTCTGTGGCATTTTTTAGGTAATCTTTATAGCTTATCTCGATTTTAGATTTTTCTTTTGTCTCAATCTCAATATTGAAATAATTATCTGTAATTGCACTGAAGTTTATCAATCGTTCTACCTTATAATTCAGTTTATTTTCTTCTGCATTTACAATTAAATATGGATCGGAGCTTACCATAATGTTTGATGATGCACCTTCACGGATATGCATACTCCCTTCAGACCCAATGTATCTTGTTACTCCAGCACCAATAATAACAATGATAAATGCGGAGTGAAATAAAAGCCCAGGCAATCTACCTATGCGGTACAAGTGATACTTTTTAATACTTCCAATAAAGTTTACCGCCAATAAAAATAATAGAAACTCAAACCATTTAGCATTGTATATCAGTAATTTAGCTGTTATTGTGTCGTACCTGTCTTCAACAAAAGTGGCAGCGGCTATAGCAATTGTAAAGATTATGAGTAGGACTAGAGTGGCTTTTGACGAAATTATTAAATTGATAAGTTTTTTCATGATTGCTTTTGAATTAATTTCTAGTAAATAAATTTCAAGTCAAAATTATTTAAATTTTTTCACCTAAATTATGATTAAAATCATAAGTATTGTAACATATGTTGCGGATATTTGTATGAAATTAAATAAATTAATATGAAAAAAATTATTATTTTTCTAGTAATGATTGGTTTCTTTTTTAGCTGTCAAAATAATAATAAATCAGAGGGCGAAAACCAATCAGGTGTTCATAGTGTTATGGTAAAAGAAGTTTTACAAGTTAGTGAATACACTTATTTGCGAGTTTCTGAAGATGGAAAAGAGAAATGGTTGGCAGCACCTTCTGTTCAGGTAGAAAAAGGCAAAACGTACTATTTTAAAAATGGTATGGAAATGATGAATTTTGAAAGCAAAGAATTAAATAAAACTTTTGAAAAAATCTACTTTATAGATAAGCTAAGCACAGATCCTAATATGAAAGTGGAAACTGTGACTTCAAGTATTCCAAAAAAGAATAATGTATCACACCAGGCTGCCAAACCAAAACTAGAACAGGCAAAAGTTCAGGTACCACCAACAGAAGGAATTATTACTATTGCTGAATTGTATGAAAACATTAATAAATATGTAGGATTACAAATTAAAGTTAGAGGTAAAGTGACTAAATATAACCCTGCAATTTTGAAAAAAAACTGGATCCACATTCAGGATGGCACAGCATTTAACGATAAATTTGATTTTACAGCAACCATAGACAACGAAGTCAATATAGGTGATTTTGTTACCATTGAAGGTGTTATTGCTGTAAATAAAGATTTTGGTTATGGCTATGTTTATGACGTAATTATGGAAAATGCTAGCTTGGTTAAATAAGAACCTTATCAATTTTAAAAGGATGCATTATAAAAATATTTTAATGTTGGTGTTGTTTATCGCTTTATACAATATCAGTTCAGCACAAGTAAACAATTCGAAATTCAATAAAATAGTTGTTAAAGAAATTCTACAAGTAAGTTCTTATACCTATTTATTTGTAGATGAAAGTAATGAGAATAAATGGTTGGCGGTTCCGTATTTTGATGTGAAAGTAGGAGGTGTTTATTATTACAAAGGTGGTATGGAAATGGTTAATTTTAATAGTAAAGAGCTAAATAAGACCTTTGAATCCGTTTATTTTATATCCGCAATTTATGATAATCCTTTTGAAGAAAAAAAAACTTCCTATAAACACACATCAGATGTTGATCAAAAAAAAGACAGTGAACAAAAAACTGGAAATTTAAATTTTAAACTAGAACCAGTAGAAGGTGGTATTTCTATAGCCGAATTATTCAAGAATAAAAATCAATATGCGGGTAAAAAAATTAAAATTAAAGGTAAGGTTACAAAGTTTAGTGCACAGGTAATGCGTAAAAACTGGATACATTTACAAGATGGGACTGATTACAACAATAATTTTGATTTGACCTTAACATCTAATGCCGAAGTAAAAGTAGGAGATATTATAGTTTTAGAAGGAGTAGTTTATTTAGATAAGGATTTTGGTTATGGTTATTTTTACAATTTAATCATTGAAAATGCCATTTTAATAAAATAGTTTTTTCATTGCTGTCCGATTAAGATTTACTATTGAATTTAATAAAAATAATATTAATTCAAATCACTGTTTACGTCATAGTTATAATCAAGTCTTTGCTCTTAAAACGTAACAGTCTTTTATCTTTTGTTGGAAACTAATATTTAACTATTTTTTATGACATGTTAAACATAGGGCACTGCCGTCGTTAGATTTCCACAATGATAAAGTTTTAGTAACCATACCTCCACCTGCTTGAATTTGATGGCAACCAACACAGCCTTGCGTATTTCTTGAAATATGTACATCATGACACGATGTACATTCCAATCTGCCATTTTCCAAAAGGTCTACTTCTATTGTATTTCCCAATCCTGAAGATGTAGAACTTGGATCGTGTAAATAACCATCAACATCCGCCAAAGCTGAATCATATATTACAGAAATTGGGTGATCATTTCGCAGGTTTGTTGAAATATTTCCGAAACCTACAAATGCTGTTCCATTTGTAAAACCGCTATGATTATCAACTGCTACAGTTCCATCATGACAAGAGAGGCAAAGCTTTGATTTCCCCATTGGTTGCCCCAATACCCCATTTAAAGTAGGGCTAGTATACATTTCGAACACGCTACTGGTTACCTGATGATTCCATAAAGGAGAGTCAGGCACTTCCAAATTAGCATTATGTGGGGTGTGACAGGGTTTGCAATATTCATTTCCACTCCATGATGCCCTACTAAAATCATGATGGCTCAACCGAAGCCCCTGACCAATTGTTATACTGCAGAATAGTAATAATAAGACTGTAAAAATCGTACTTTTTATTGATTTTTCTTTTTGAATGTTAGATTTTAATTCTATTAATTGATAAATCAAATTTAGTAATAGTGGTAATAAATATAGTGTAAATTTGAATTTTACACTTTTATAAAAAAGATTGTTTACTAATAATATTTTGAAAATTTGGGTTTTCATAACGGTTTGGTATTTATTCGTATATATCTTGTAATATACATTAAAAATAACTTTTTACACTTAATTCACCTTGTATATCTTTTTTCTTTATGACAACCTTTACAAGACCCACCATCTTCATAATTTTTAAAGACCAATGGCATGTTCCATTTACCAAATTTCACCGTTTCCGGAATTAGATGTTCTCGAGATGAACCATGCAAACTATGGCAATTATTACAGGTTCTACCTTTTTCTTTATTCACATGTAAAAAATGCAAATTTATATCGCCATCTCTAAATTCTGTGGCATATTTGGTTTTCTCTGCCAATAGCAAATCGGCATCATGACATTCGAAACACATTTCGTAATTTTCTTCGGTGCCTTTTGCATAGTTTCCTGTAGGGTAGGAGGTTGTCATCAAAAATTTGTTATTGGAAGCATGAGGATCATGGCAGGCGTTACAACTTTTTTCAAGTGCTTCATGAACAAATTTACTCTCTTTTAGTAATTTGTCAATATTAGTAATTTTTCTATCATCTACAGTAATAGTTTTATCATGGCAGCTTAAACACAATTCTCTACCACCAGAAATTAGCAATTTTTTTCGCGAGGAAGAATGCGGTGAGTGACAACCAATACATCCATCTTCATCCGTAGCAGGTGAATGTACAAAGGTTGATTCTTCAATAGTTTTTTCAATTTCATCATGACAGAAATAACACAAATCAGGTGCTTTTGCAAAAATAAATTTTGGATCGTTAGAACTATGTATCTCATGACATTCAGAACATTCACCTTTGGCAACAGGCTTGTGCACATATTTGTTTTTAATGATGGCATCTTTTTCTTCGTCATGGCAAGAAAAGCAAAGGTCTGCACCTTCTTCTAAATAAGTAAAGCTTTCAACATCTTCTACTGGATGCTTTTTACCATTGGGCTTGTGACAACTGATACAATCGGACGCGGGGCCGTGAAGAATTTCCTTTTTAATGGTTCTCTTATGACATTCAATACAAGTTTTTTCCTTCTTTTGACTATAAATATTTACCTGAAAAAGTAATACGAAAATAAGTATTAATCCTTGAAAACATTCGGCATTGGTTAACCAAAACATTGGGTTTGAAATTTTTTTAAAGATTTTCATTATTAATTATTTTTACGTTTGTTAATATTTTAAAATCGTCTTGAAATTTTAAGTGAAACTTTGTTAAAATCTAATTGTTCATCTACCAATTCACGTCGATATATTTCTGCAGCTGCTGTAATAAATATTTGACGATATATGGTTGTAAACTCAAGCCTTGAGGTTAATAAATTTAAATATATTCCTTTTGCATCTCCATCTTGCTTTCGATAACCTCCTTCTAAATTTATTCTTGTTTTTGCCGTGAAATTATAGGCAATGTTTCCAGAAATATTATAGTACACCTGTCTTTGCCCTTCAAATTCAATCATTAAATAATCTATAAATTCGCTATTTAAAGAATAATTAAATTTTTGATTGATATTTCCTTGCAGAATTAAATAATAGCGCATCAATCGATAAGGTATTATCGTACTGTCGTAATTATCATATTCAATACCTCCACTTAAAAATTTATAATCGAAACGAGTTCCGTAAAGATTTTTATTAAAATAATTTAATGTTAGATTTTCTTGGTTTTCAACATCTATATAATCTTGTTTGGATCTATTTACATAAAACTCTAATTGGTTTTTAAATAAGCGCACTCTTATGCCAAAAAAGTTGTTAATGGCATTAAATTTATAAGAAAGTGGTTGATCGGCTTCATAATCAATTAAAGCTGTTGTATTATTTGCAATGAGACCACCCGGCACTCGTTGTATTTCAATAAATTCATTTCTTTCAATTAAAATATAGTCCAAATTTAATTGATATATAATAGTGTTGGTAACATCTCTTACACTTACAGTTGGTAAAATGATATTTTGATTTTTTAGCAATACTATTTGACCGTCAATTAATCTATGTGCTTCATTTTGGATGACCAATGTTTCAGAATCTCCTTGCCTGTTTTGTTTGTTAGAGTTAATTCTATAAGTCATTGATAAATGTC
>CAYPHN010000021.1:18687-19038 GCA_964410265.1 uncultured Flavobacteriaceae bacterium
TGTAACTTTATCTTGAAATTGTGTATTATTAATAATATTATATTCTAAAGAAGCCGTAGTTCTTAAACTTTTGTACAATTGATGTGTTAATGAACCATTGATGTTGTGTTGTTTAGAGTCTTGGGCATCAGATTTATAATCATTATAATTATAGCCACTATACAATGTAAAGTTTTTTGGTAATTTAAAAGTTAAGTTTTCTAAAACTTGAAATCTTTTAAAATTTATATTACCATACTGGTTGTCATTTATAATTCTTGATCTTAGGTTGTAATTTTTTTTAGAGTCGAAATATATATTATTATTAAGGTTCCAGGAAGTAATATTACTTTCTACAAGATTGCCATTGGG
>CAYPHN010000021.1:19060-20507 GCA_964410265.1 uncultured Flavobacteriaceae bacterium
GGTGTACTTGCTATGTGAAAACCTTAACTCATTTCTATCATATTGACCGAATGTCTTGGTCGCTCGGGCATCAATATTATTTCTTTCGGTTTTAAATATTCTTGTGGTTTGAATTTCCTCCTGTTCTCCTTCTCCTCTATCATAGGAAATAGAAAGGGGTACAATTTTATTAGAATAATTGAGCGATCCACCATAGGTATAATTTTTTGTTTTGATATTTGTTAGGTTTTCTCTGTTGCTGTAATTTTCATTGTAATTGATAAAAAAATTGAAATTAAATTCATTTCGTTGTAAAAAGGTCGTTTTGATATACAGTTTTTTTAAACTATGTGTCTCATTTCTATCCGGTGTGACTAAAGAATATCTTTGCCCGGTATCTGGGCTATAACCTATATTGAAATCTAATAATAAAAAATTAGGGTGGTAGAAAAAACTGTTGGTATTCAATAATATTCCGGCAGATAACAAGGAGCTTTGTTCATCAATTTTATTGTTATTTCTTACAGTTACCTGATCCCAATAAGTGCCGTACAAATTTACTTCACCGCTATAATAATTCAATTTCCAAAAAGAAGTTTTGCTAGTTGAATTTTGCGAATAACTATATAAAGTAATTAATAATATCATATATGTAAATTTTATTCTACGCATCGCAGATCAATTAAAAATAAAATTTTCATTATTTCCTCCGTGAGGATCATGACATTCCGCACAATTTTTATCTCCTGTTTTTTTATGTGCTTCACTTTTGTTCAATTCTTTTGAATCATGACAGTTGGTACATAAATTATCAATGGAACCTATCAATAGCTTGGGTTTGTCTGTTTTATGTGAGCTATGGCATTGCGAACAATTATCTGAAGCCACAGGGGCATGCAAAAATTTAAACTCTTTTTCATAATTATCATGACATTCATAACAACTCCCTGCCAACAAGCTATAATTATTGTTTCCCCCATGAGCACTGTGGCATGTGGTACAACTCTCTTCTTTAATTTCTTTGTGAATCTTATCTGTTACAATTAAGGCTTGATCATGACAGCTTAAACAGAGATCCTGACTTTTTTTAATGAGTAATTTTTTTAATTTAGATTGATGGGGGTTATGGCATTCCGAACAATTTCCAGCTGCTACAGGGCCATGCAATACCACATATATTTCGTTAAAATTATCATGACATTCATAGCATAATTCGGGGGTGGGTGCCTTCGTTTTTCCCATGGCATTTCTATCATGGCAGCTTGAACATTCTCTTTTTTGATATGGCTCGTGCAAGTTGAAATCATTTCTGGCATCATATGCTCTTCTGGTCATTAACGTTGAAGTGCTATCTCCTACCAAAATAGAATCTTTTACAACACTAACCTCAACTTTATCGAGAACAGGAACCCCATCAAACAAAAATGATTGTACATCATGACTAAATTTAGGAGAACAATTCCAAAAC
>CAYPHN010000022.1:0-19864 GCA_964410265.1 uncultured Flavobacteriaceae bacterium
GGCGTAAGTAAAGAAATGAATTTTTAGAACCCACCTTTAATAAAAAAAGGGTTTCCATTTGGAAACCCTTTTTTTATTAATACATATCCCAGAACTCTCTTTTTTTATTTAGCTCTGTTTGAATTTTATCGTATTCTTCAACCGGAGTTACTTTTAAAAAAGAAGAGTGCTGTTCTATAGCAAATTCTAGTTTTTCAACAATATCTTTAACCGTATCATTTTCATAATCAAATACCAAAGGCTTTTTAATCACCATAGATTGTAAAACACCTCTTTTTTTAATCATAAGTCCTTTCTTATCAAACGACCTTCTAAAACCATCAATAACAATAGGGATAACTATTGGTTTGTTTTTTTTAATAATATGCGCTGTACCTCTTCTAATAGGTTTAAAAGGAGTGGTTGTACCTTGTGGAAAAGTAATTACCCATCCATCATTTAATGCATTTGTGATGTTGGAAACATCCGAAAATTTCACTTGTTTTTTTATATCCTTCCCTTTTTCTCTCCAGGTTCTTTCAATGGAAATAGATCCACCATATGCCATTATTTTTGGTAATAAACCGGCACGCATGGTTTCTTTTGCAGCAACAAAATAAACATTCAATTTTGGTTGCCATATATACCCAATATCCTTTATGTTATCAACTCTTCCGCTTAGAGAAGCATTAAAAACATGAAGCATTGCTGCAACATCAGCAAAGTAGGTTTGATGATTAGATACAAATAAAACATTATTATCTGGTAGATCGCGAATAATTTCAGAGCCTTCAATTTGCAGTTCATTAAAACCGCGATATCTTCTATGCGAAAGAAGCCCTAAAGCCCTAATCAATGTCTTTTTAAGAAACAAATTCTTTCCAAATATATCTCGTTCAAATACTCCCATTTTCAATTTTTAACATAACAAACATAAAAAAATAAATGATTATAATGATTTAAGTAGGTCTTTTATTTCACTTAACATCATAGCCGTAGCGCCCCAAACCGTATAATTGTTTAATTTAAAGCAGGGTACGTTAATATTTTTCATGTAACTAGTGGATAAATTTTTTGTTGTTATTGTATTATTATTTAATAAATCAGTCAATTTAACTTCTATTATCTTTTTTACTTCGTGATTTTGTCTAAATGTAGGTGTTTTATTTATAATACCAATAAATGGACTAACCAAAAAATTGCTTGGTGGAATAAAAGTTTCGGTCATTTGTTTTTTAATAATTACATCTTTAATTTCAACTCCTACTTCTTCAAAGGTTTCGCGCAAAGCAGTTTTTTCTAAATTTTTGTCATACTTTTCATACTTTCCCCCAGGGAAACTTATTTGTGAAGCATGTGTTCCGTTATAATGTGCTCTTAAAATTAATAAAAAATAAGTTTCGTTGTTGTTTTTTGGATAAAAAAGTGCTAAAACTGCAGCTTTTTTAGGCTCCATATTAGAAATTTCTTTATTGTTAAAATTGATTCTTTCTTTCGGAATCATTTTTTTATGTGACTCCCACCCACCAATAGGCATGAGTTCAACTTTAGAAATTAATGATTTAAAAGAGTTAAATTCCATTTAATATTTTATTTTTACAAAAAACAAATTTACAATTAATCTACTTTAATGTTAAATTGAATTTTGGGATGCAAAAAACAACTAAAATAGTATTATTTACTATGCTTCTACTTGCAATAATTTTTTATTTTGCTACCCTTATTGTTCCCAAAATTATTGATAAACAACATAATGAAATTAGAGTTAAAGGGCCCTATGTAGTTTCACTTTCACAAGAAGCTGAGAAAATGTATAACTCTTTAAACTTTATCGCCGATATGCATTGTGATGCCTTATTGTGGAAAAGAGACCTTTTAAAAGATAACGATTTTGGACAAGTTGATATCCCTAAAATGCTGAAAGCTGGTGTAGGAATTCAAGCTTTTACTATAGTTACCAAATCTCCAAAGGGTCAAAATTTTAATGAGAATACAGGAAATTCAGATAATATTACAGCACTATATTTGGTGCAAGGAAGGCCTACAAACAGTTTAACTAAACGTGCTGTTTTGCAATGTGAGGCTTTGTTTGATTTTGCTGATAAATCAAAAGGAAGTTTTAGGGTGATTACAACTTCTACTGAATTTAAAGAATATTTAATCGACAAGAATGAAAAAAATACTGCAGGTTTTCTGGGAGTTGAAGGAGCCCACGCCTTAGATGGAAAGTTGAATAATGTACAACTCTTGTTTGATAACGGTGTTAGAATGATGGCTGCTACACATTTTTTTGACAATAAACTAGGAGGTTCAGCCCATGGTATTTCAGGTGCTGGTTTGACTGCTTTTGGAAAAGATGTGATTCATAAAATGAACGCATTGAACATGATTATTGATGTGGCACATGGTTCACCAAAATTAATTGATGATATTTTAAAAATAAGCACAAAACCGATTATATCTTCACATACAGGAGTTAAAGGAACTTGTGATAATGTTAGAAATTTATCCGACAAGCATATCAAAGCAATTGCTAAATCTGGAGGATTAATAAGTATTGCCATGTTTAAACAAGCAGTTTGTGGTACCGACGCTGCGGCATCAGCAAAAGCGATTAAATACGTAACAGATTTGGTTGGAGTACAGTATGTAGCCTTAGGTTCGGATTTTGATGGATCAGTAATTACACCTTTTGATATTACAGGGCTTCCATTAATTGTTGAAGAATTATTAAAACTTGAATTTACCCCAATCGAAATTCAAAGAATAATGGGTGGAAACGTAAAAGAGTTCTTGTTGAAAAATTTACCTTAGATAAGTAAGTACTTAATTAAAAGACGTCTTATAGACACAATATAAAATATAAAAATGAAAATAGGTATTGTTTGTTACCCTACATATGGAGGTAGTGGTGTTTTAGCAACTGAGCTGGGAATGGCATTAGCCCGTAAAGGATATGATGTCCACTTTATAACATCACATTTACCAGTTAAATTAAATTTTATAAACCCCAATCTACATTTTCATGAGGTTTTTATGGAAGATTACCCTTTGTTTCAATACCAACCATATGAACTTGCGCTTTCAAGTAAATTGGTTCAGGTTGTTGAAAAATATGGTTTAGATATTTTACATGTTCACTATGCCATTCCGCATGCTTATGCTGCATATATGGCAAAACAAATGTTGAAACAAAAAGGTATTGATATTCCTATTGTCACAACCCTACATGGAACGGATATTACACTTGTTGGAAGTCACCCGGTATATAAGGCTGCTGTTGAGTTTAGCATTAATAATTCAGATATGGTAACAACGGTATCAGAAAGTTTAAGAAGTGATACTTTGCGCTTATTTAATATTTATAATAAAATTGAAGTTATATATAATTTTATTGATTTTGAACATCAAAAAGAATGGCAAGATGATGAATGCGTTCGTGAGACATTGGTTAGTCCAGACGAAAAAATTATTTCTCATATAAGTAATCTCCGACCGGTTAAAAGAATTTTAGATGTGATTCAAGTTTTTAATAAAATTCAAAAAAAGATTCCAAGTAAATTACTATTGGTTGGGGAAGGTCCAGATAAAGTAAAGGCAGATTTATTAGTAAAAAAATTAGGAATCAAAGACAAAGTTATATTTTTAGGTAATAGTGATGAAGTAAGAAAAATACTATGTTTTACAGATTTATTTTTATTACCCTCTAAAACAGAGAGTTTTGGCTTAGTTGCATTAGAAGCAATGGCTGCTCGAACGCCTGTTATTTCATCAAATACAGGAGGATTACCAGAGGTTAATCTACATGGAGAAACAGGATTTTTAAGTGATGTTGGTGATGTTGATGATATGGCTAAAAATGCTATTTATATTTTGGAAGATGATAAAAGATTGGAAACGTTTAAAGACAATGCTTATGCTTATGCCCAAAAATTTTCAATAGAAAATATATTGCCTAAGTACGAAAGATTATATCGGTTAGTAAAAAAATAGTAGCGGATTTCAAGGCACTTACCTTTCAGTTTATCACTAAACTTTGTACAAAGATACTGTCTTTGAATTTATAACTTAAACTGCTGTTATTTTTATACGGTGTTATGTGCTGCTCTTTTTCAGTTGTGTTTTGGCTCGTGCAGATTAAAATATTTGTTTTTCGTTTTGTCCAACGTTTGTGAAATCAGTTTGTAATTTTCCTTTGTTGGTTTTAAGTTCACAAATTTGTCAATTATCGCTCTGTGTCTATAAATTACAAATGTATTTTCTACTTCAGGATTTATTTTATTAAGGTTTACCTCGCTTACCTCGTCTGAAAATGACGGAACAAAGGTTAAAGCAGTATTCTTTATATTTAGTTCATTTCCTAAACTTTCCAAATCCTTTTGTCTTTTGTCTTTGTTGTAACCTTTATCGTTGCCATAGACAAAATAGACTTTAATATATTTACTGCGATTTACACTTTCAAGTTCCAAGAATGATAACCATTCTTTTATATTGTCCCAATTTGGATTGTTACCGACAAAGTAAACTATTCCGTGAAATCTTCCATATTTACAAACAGGACAAGTTTTAGTTCCTTTATCAGGTCCAAATGCGTGGAATGGTGTAAATGAAGGATTTTCTTCTCCAATTTCAAGCCCTGAGTTTAGTTTAGTTTGATTTTTTTCGGGATAGTTCGGAATATTGAGTCCTAAAATAATATTGTGTTCAGCTACTTGCATATTCTTATCAATCAATACTCTTAAAATACCACTACCTCCACGATTTTCAAGAGCTTTTATTTTTTTACCAGTCAACAATATGTCGTCAGCAAAAACAAATCCGTCAATATAATATTCGTCTTTAATGTTCGGTTCTTTTATCGAAGTATGAATGTGTGCAGGCATATCACGGTTTGGATAAGGTGTTGGGCGAATTGTATAAATTGAATATTTACCGTTTTCGTCTGATTTTACCCAACCTCTAATGTGTCCGTGCATTTTGACTTTTTCGTCCATTCCTTTTTTTGGGGAATAATATCCGTTGTTGTCGGTTTGCCAATAATAAATGACCACGTTTGGTGCAGGAATTTTGCCACCAAGTTTATAGACAGTTCCTGTTATCAAAAGTTTTTGGCCTTTTTCTGTCCATCCTGCACTTGTGTCGATTGATTTAATGTTTTTTGGCATTCCAACATACATTAATTCACAACCGTCACAACCTCCTCCAACAACGCCATTTGACTTCATTTTTGTTTGAGAGTTACAAGAAGTGAAAATAAATAAAATAAGAACTAAAATTGTATGCGAAAGTTTTGTTTTAAAATCCATATTATTACTTTTTTTGTCAAATATAACGGTGGTAATTGGGATATGAATATTAAAAGGTTTCACACGATGAATTTATGTGGTAACTTGATGAGTGTTTTTAAATTTGCTCTTGAAATTGGTTGCATAAGTTCTACTCAATCTTAATTTAGCACTATTTTTTAAAACAATATCATAATCGCCATTAAGACGAGATTTGAATGAAACAACCTTGTCCAGATTGACAATTGTAGATTTATGGATGCGTACAAATCTATTGTGCTTTAATTGGGCGAAAATTGACTTTAGGGTTGTTGAGTGAAGATATTTTTTGTTTTCAAGTTGAATTGCGATATATGGCGTATCTGCTGTAATTTGATAAATGTTGTTTACTTCAATAACAGTATTATTTTTACCATTGTTAATAGTTATGGTTTTGATGTAAGATTTTTCATTTGAAGAAATTGGATGAGTTAATTTGTAAGAAAGGTATCTGTACCCAAGAACAAAAACAGAATAAATTAGAATAAGTTTATATAAATCGTTTGCTAAAGTATAGGTTAATATCTTGTAAATGCCGTATCTGCCATTATAGAAGAGAACCGAAAAGAACAAAAAAACAAAAGGAAGTACAACGAGATGGATGATTATAGGTGTAACTATAAAAAACGTTGTTTTGCCCAATGAATCTAAATTTTGATTTTTGAGAATTCTACTTAATAAAGCCAATATCGGAATGAAAAGAATCCAAATAGTTTTAAATAAGATGGATTCACTAAAATAAAATGAGTGTCCACTTCTATTTGATTCCAAAAAATCTTGAAATATTGTAAGACCTGTGATAAATATAAATATGACTAAAAGTATTATAACATTCTTTTTTATGTCCGTTGGAATGCCGTAAATAAATTTTTTTTGAAAGATTGTTTGTATCATAGTTCGAATCTTTTTGATTTGTACTAGTATAAATTGACCATTTTTGGTTGTTTATTTTATCAAATTTAGTGATTAATTCACGGAACATTAATAGGTTTAGTTAAAAAACTCCCTTCGAGTTTTAAAAAAACTCACCAACATTCAATTTATAAATAAGTTTGTTTTTGATAGAAATATTAATAATTTGAAAATTAGCATTATTTAAATGCACAACGGGTTTTTAAAATATGTTTGTAATATAATAATACCTCCAATAAGCAATAATATTGCGTATTGTTATTCTTGGAATTACTCAGTGCTTATGCTTGAAGTTTTTATAATTTTTTTGGGTCTAATACTACATGTTTTACCGTTTTACGATTCCAAGTATAAACAATATGAATCATACCATTAGAAGCTTGAATAACAGTTGGATACGAATATTCTTCTTCTTCTTTATCCGTTTCAGGAGTTAAAGGTTCAAGGTCTATAATTCTTTCCCAGCTTTTTCCATCATTAGATATACCAACACTAAGCGGTACTCTATCTCCCCAGTTTTTCTCGGTAGGGTTATAAATTAGTATATGTCGACCATCTTTTAATGTAACTGCATCAATACCAGAATTAGGATTAGGCAATGCAGTAGCCTTCATTTTACTCCATGTTTTACCGCTATCGTCCGACCAGTTTTCTGTAATAACTTCATTCAAAGTTCTGCTCAATAATTGTAATTTTCCGTTACCATGATTTAAAATGGCTGGCTGAATGGCTCCAAACTCTTTTCCATCATTCAAAGATTCAGATGTAGTCCATGTTTTACCCTGATCTGTACTTATTTCTAACTGAATTTCCCATATTTTATTATCATCTTCTGTACTTGTAGGCGATAAAATTGTCCCGTCAGCCAATTGTATTGGTTGATTTTTAATCGGACCTAAAATACCTTTAGGTAACTTAATCGGTTCAGACCAGGTAAGTCCATCATTTTCAGAAGTAACATACAATCCCCACCATTCTCTTGGGTTCGGACCAACTTTATAAAATAATATCAAAGGTTGGTTTTTTGGTTTATATAAAACCGGGTTCCAGCTAGGATACCGGGTTCCGTCTTCTTGTACACCATTGGCAACTTCTATTGGGCTTGACCATTTATCGTCAACTTTTCTCGAAATCCAAATACCAACGTCGTCGTTTTTTTCTTCTGTACCTCCAAACCAAGATGCTACGGGTATACCATTGCTAACTTCTATTGTAGATGCATGTGCTTGAGGTGTTTTGGCATCACTTATTTCATAAACAAATTCTTCCGTAATTATGGCCGGGTTTTTAGTGTTATTTTCAGATTTTAAAGGTTCTTTTTTATTGCCACACGAAATATTTAATATTAAGATGGTTAAGACTAATGTAATTTTTTTCATAATTTCAGTATTTATATTTAATTATTTGTTTTCTACAACTGGCTTTTTACTCATAACAAATTTAAGTATTCCTCCGTTTGCAATTTCTTTATGATCAATCCAGTGCCTGTTTAATATGGCACCATTTAAATAAATAGCTTTGACATAAATATTTTCTTTGGCATAATTTTCGGTTTCAATTTTTAAGCTACTTGCACCTAGATTAATTTCAGCACTTTCAAATAGCGGAGAACCAAGTTGATATATAGTTGTGCCAGCAATTGGGTAAATACCTAAAGAGCTGAAAATATACCAAGCAGAAAGTGTTCCGGCATCATCATTGCCATCGATTCCAACATAGTGATTTTCATATTTATTTTTTAATATCCATCGCACCCATTTTTGTGTTAAATCAGGTCTGCCTGCCTCATTAAATAAGTAGGCGGCATGCAGATCTGGTTCGTTGCCATGCCAATAGTAATTATCTGGAATCCAAGTGGCAAGCTGTGGTTTTGATAGGGCAAAAAAATCGTTGAGTTCGCTTACAAAATAATCATTACTTTCAAATAATGAGATCAACCCTTTAGGGTCAAACGGTACCATCCAACGCCATTGTAAGGCACTACCTTCAACATATCCTTTTGTATATTCCTGATTCCAATCGGTATAGGTTAATTGAAGAGGATCAAATTTTTCCACAAAACTAACATCTATTCTTTTCGATTGAAAATATTGAGTTTCGGGATTCCATACATTGACATAATTTTTAGATTGTTTTGTAAAAAACTGATAATCTTGCTCATTTTCCAATGCTTTTGCAAGCAAACTAATCGAATAATCTGCCCAGGCATACTCCAAAGTTTTACCAACAGACTTATCTCCCAATTCATCAGGGCAATACCCATATTTTATATATCCATCAATACTTCTTCTTCCGGTGGCTTCTGAATTTTTTGGAGTAGGAGCTAAGGCAACTGCCTTCATTTTATCAAAAGCAAAATCGATATCAAAATCTCTAATGCCTTTTAAATAAGATTCCGTTATGGTCATATCGGCAGGTGATCCCAGCATAGAACCCGTATAACCGTTTCCGGAAGGCCACCTAGGAAAATAACCACCTTGTCTTGCCATCTGAATTAGAGAAACGATCATATCGCGTTGTTCTTCTTTTGCAATTAGATTAAAAAGAGGATGAATGGTTCGAAAAGTATCCCATAACGAAAGATCTGTATAATAGTTAAAATCAGTTACCTGATGAATTTTATTGTCAAAGCCAAGGTATTCGCCATTCACATCATTATAAATAGTTGGCATTTGAAAACTCCTGTAAAGTGCACTATAAAATATTTTTTTATCAATATCAGTAGCACCATTAACTTTAATCAATGAAAATTTATTTTCCCATTTATCCTGTGCTTTTTTCACTGTTGCATCAAAAGATTGGTTTAGCGCCTCTTCAGCTAAATTTAATTTGGCATTTTGTAAACTCACATAAGAAATACCAACTTTTACTTGGATCGTTTGATTTGGGTTTTTGCCATCAAAACCTATATGTACAATCAAGTTATCACCAGATTCACTTTTTTTATTTACTAAAAATTTGCTACCATCCCAAATTCCATAAGTATCAAAACTCTGACTAAATTTTGCTACGAAATATACTTTTTGCCCCTTATATCTCCCTGCAAACGTTCCAAATGTTCTAACCGACCCTTCAATCGTATTTTTTGAAGGGAAAACAGAAACTTGTCCTTCCTTAGTAGGTTTGTCACCAATGGTATTGGTAATTTTAATCATGATGTTTTTAGCATCTTCTTTTTGAAAAGTATAACGATGTAATCCCGTTCTTTCTGTGGCAGATAATTCTGAAAAAATATTTTCCTTTTTAAATTTTACACTGTAATAACCTGGGAAAGCTATTTCATTTTCATGTGAAAATTTATGGTAGTAATCCTTTTTAAAGTTTATAGCATCAGCTACTTGGTTGGTAGGTGTAAAAAGAAAATGACCACCATCTGTTGCTCCCGTTCCTGCAAGTCGTGTATGGCTAAAGCCCAACATTCTGTTATCTGCGTAATAATATCCTGAGGTACTTAATGCTTTCTTATTAGGTATTAATAAATTATTACCTGGAAAAGTTGAAATAGTTTCCGGACTTAATCGAACCATTCCAAACGGTACTGTTGCACCAGGAAAGTTCATTCCACCCACCCAAGCAGGAAAACCGCCAGTGCCTATAAAATTATTGACATACCTACCATATTTACCTGATTTAAAATTTTCAGTTTGATTACTGGGTACTTTGTTTACAATATTGGAGTAATGCAACCAACCAACAAAAATAAGTAGAGATGCAATAAAAAAAGGAACCCCCAAAGCGATACCTGTAATTTTTAATGATTTTTTATAAACTTTTTTCACTGTTATAATTAATTTATTTTACCAAAGGTAAAGACGTTTCAAGCATAGAATTTACAATAATTTGTCCTAATTTTTCTCCGTAAAAACTCACGCTTGATTCATAACCTCCACCATTATTATATTGATCTTCACTTAAAATATAGCTAATCCATACATTGGCAAGCCCTCCAATTGTGGCATGTTTAATTCCTTCAGATTTTAATTCGTTTTTAATTTTTAGTCCCAATCCTGCAGCCAATTCACCAGGTGCGCCAACAATCATCAAATCACCCAATCTAAGAGACCCAATACCGACTTTATCTGGACTCATTACTTTCAATATCACTTCAAGAACCTCTGGGGTTAAGTTGTATTCTTTACCACCAGTTTCCATAAAAGTTGGATGAACCACTCTTTTGGGTAACTGTAATTTAGTATAATTAAAATCAAATATTATATTTGATTTGGTTTTTGTGTTTTTAAAAAGATCAAAGGCATTTATTGCTATGGATCTGCCATAAATCTCAGCTTTTTCATAATGGCTTTTAACGCTGGGACCAACGGGAGATTGATCTCCTTCGGCACCGTTGTAATACATCACCGTAACATCATCTCCAATCCATTGGCTTAAAGATCGTTGTAAATAACCTGGCCAACCAGCAGAAATGTACATATCATTCCCACTCATAAAAGTTGGGTGTGCAGTCCAATTCACTAAAACAGCCAGTGGTTTTCCACTTTCAAGGTCAATACGAGTTAAGGTCATTTCTTTGTCTATAGCTTTATCTCCTCTTCTGTTTCGATTTAATTTATCGAGTATCTTACTTGAAGTACCTACACGAACAGGTTTTAAATCTTGGTCAGCTTCGGCAATTAATTCCGATAAAGATTGCAATATAAAATCTAAAAGTTCTGGTTGGAAAATACCGAGCTGGGGACTGTTTAAATTATTCTTGTCGTTCAAAGCGGTCATATCATAACTGGTATGAGAATGACTAGCAAGAATTATAATGTTTTTTTCACTCCAGTCATTTTTAGATAGTTTTGCAATTAATTGCGGTTTGAGGTTGGGAGGAAGTGCCAATACATCCATAGTAATAATGGCATATTTTTTATTTCCTTTACTTAATACCAGGGCTTTGGCCCATATTCTGTCGTGAATACCCAAAGCTGGTTTACTCATTCTTTCTCCATATCCTCCCAAAGCAACATCCATACCTTTTGGCGGACTTATATCTTTTGAAGCTGTGTTTGCAAGTAAAGGTTCCTTATAATTATTATTTACCATTGGCGTAATGTTGGTCGCATTTGCACTTAAACCAATGCTTAAAATAAATATTAAAACAGCGTTTTTTAGTTCGAAAATTCTATAAGTTTTTTTCATTATTTTGTTAATTTTTCGAAATGTATTTTTCAAAAAATTCATCCATATAATATGTGCAATATTTGTTTACTTTTACAGAGGCGTCCATAGTATGTGGCCATCCTTTTAATTTGTGATAATAGGAAATTGCACCTGCCTCTTTAATTTTTTTATCCAAATTATCCGACTGTTCATAGGGCACTATTTCATCAAGCATGCCTTGAAAAATAAGGGTAGGAGGAATACTCTTATTGATGAAGCTAATAGGTGAAGCTTGTTTGTAAAGTTCAGGAGCTTCTTCATAAGATTTACCAATTAATTTTATAACCGAAGAAGTTTCTTGGGCATAATCTGTTGTTAAATCAGACGGGCCATATAAATTTACTACACCTTTTATTTTTAATGAGGGATTTGCATATCCCGCCATCATTGCCAAATGACCTCCTGCAGAGCCCCCAATTAATACTATTTTATTCGGATCTATATGATATTGTTCAGCATTATCTTGTAACCATTTTACAGCATTGGATACATCATTTAATTGTGCAGGATATTTAGCCTCACCTGTAAATCTATATTGAATTGTTGCGGTAATATAGCCCTTTTCAGCATAGGGAATTAAATAGGGCCAATAATCGTGTTTATCTCCTTTTTTCCATGCACCTCCGTGGATAAATATAAGTAAAGGCATGGGTTTATCCACATTAGTTTTATGATAAATATCTAATTTTAATTCCGTATTTTCTATGGTATTGTAAACAATGTCTTTATATTCTGTGATATTCTCCGGCAATGGAAATTCAGTTTCAACCAAATCTAACCTGCCTAAAGCGTAAGCTATTTTTAAATTGAAATTACTAAAATATCCATCGGGTTTTTCTGGAGGAGCCTGTTGACTTTGACCAATAAAACAACTGATAAACAATAAGGTACTTAAGATAAGTTTTTTCATATATATATTATTTAATTAATTTAAAACTACGGCACAATGTATGCTTGCATTATTACTCAATTTGGCACTTTCTATTTTCGTATGCTTACTTAGTGCCTGGTCGGAAATACACAAAAAATAAAATCGTTTCTTTTTGCATTCTTTTCACTTTTTTATAATTGTCTGATGCTAAGGCATCACCTCATATAAAAAAGTAAAAACCTCTACAAAAATAATTCAATTTATAAAAACCTGTCTATTTCCTACCAAACACTACTTAGCATCATTGTCAACTTTTATAAAGATTCCACTTAGATCAACTCCTACTCCGTATTTCATTTTGTTTCTTACTAAAAATTAACTACTTCACCCGTTTCAGATGATTTATAAGTTGCATCAACAATGTCCAATACTATTTGTCCTTCGGTTAATCCCGGACTTGGTTGTGTTCTTGTTTTAATACAATCGACAAAGTATTCCATTTGTTTGGTATAGATTACCTGATCGCAATGCTCTTCTCTTTCCGGTAATTCCGGAACTATTTTATCGAAGGCATCTTCACCAGTTGTTATTTTTAAAAATGTAGGAAACAGACTTGCATAACCTTTTGTTCCCCAAATGCCTGAACTCGCTTCCGGTCCATCCATGTGTGGATGCCACCATCCACTTTCAATGATACTTTCAACACCGTTATCCCACGTGATCACAATAATTCCTGTATCATCTACATCATAATCACCAAAATGAGTAGAAATTCTTGCATAAATTTTTACTGGTTTTGGATCCCCTAGAATATAACGAATCGTATCTATGGCATGTACGCCCATATCCGCCAAGGCACCACCGCCAGCCAAAGATTTTTTTATAAACCAGCCTGCAGGCCCCCAATTTTCATGAACCCCATAGCCTTTGGTTTTAAATACTTTACCCAATTTACCAGATGCAACATAGTCTTTTAAATAATTGGTGTCAACGTCAAATCGCCACATATGTCCAACCATGACCAATTGGTTGAATTTTTTTGAAGCACTGGCAATTTCTCTGCCTTCTTTTGCACTAATTCCCATTGGTTTTTCAAGAAAAACATCTTTTCCAATTTTTAAAAATTCTATGGCATAAGGTGCATGAAGTTGATTTGGAGTTCCTATTATAACGCCATCAATAGCTTTATTGTTTAAAACAATTGCAATGTCATTGTATGATTCTTTGATACCATATTTGCTTGCAAAATCTTTAGCCGATTTTAGTTTTTTAGCAACTACTGCTACAATTTCTACATTCGGAATAGTTTGCAAACCACGAGCGTGAAAATCTGCGATATAACCAGCACCGATTAGTGCAATTTTTATAGTATTCATAGAGTATTGTTATTTGAACTAATTTCTATTTAATCTCACCCACATTATTATATACTTTTTTAATTGCAGCAGCAATTAAATCCATATCAGCTTTTGTTCCCATCAATACTTTGTGATGAATACAAACTGATTCTTCCTTAAATATTTTTTCACTTATAGGTAAATCAAATCTAGTTGGATCAATTTCAGCCCAATATGCATCGTTTAATTTATGTCTTGCCGGCTTGGTGTGAGGAACATATAATGAGCAGTTATTTAAAGGCTCATAACTAGAATCAACGACAATTCCAATTTCCATTTCTAAAGCAGCTCTAAATTTCTCAATAGGCAATCCTTTAAAATCCTCTTGCTTATATCTAAAAGCAAAATTAAAATAGGCTTTTTTAGTTTCTCGAGTATCCCTTTTCATCGGGGTAACTCCAGTAATATCGGCAATTAGAGAGTTTAAGTAATCTCCATTTGCATCTCTGTTTTCATTTTGTTCGGGCAATCTTTTTAATCCTTCAATTAAAATGGCTGCTTGGAATTCTGTAATTCTCAAGTTTCCTGATTGAATAAAGTTACCATCATCACCATATACCCCCGCGCCTTTATCCACCTCATTATATTCTTCGCCTTCAGGCCTTCTCCCACAATTTCTAAGTGCATCCATTCTTTCAGCCAATTCAGCATTATTCGTCGTCATAGATCCACCTTCTCCAGCAGTTAGATGCTTGGATAACTGATAACTAAAACTCCCAACATCACCTATACTTCCTGCTTTTTTACCGTTCCATTCCCCTCCGTGTTTATGTGCACAATCTTCAATAACATACAAATTGTGTGTTTTAGCTATTTCCATCACAGCATCCATATCAGCAAATGCACCATATAAGTGTACCGGAATAATTGCTTTTGTTCTTGACGTTATTGCCTTTTCAATTTCCTTAGGGTCAATGCACCAGGTATCTTCACAAACATCAACCATGATTGGAGTAGCATTTACATCTATTATAGTTGCAGCTGTTGCCTGCCATGTTAGTCCGGGTAAAATTACTTCATCACCAACACCTATACCCAAAGCTTCTAAAGCAAGTTGTAAGGTTACAGTACCGTTAACAGTGCAAATAGCATATTTTGTGCTGGTGAATTCGGCAAATAATTTATTAAATTCTCTTTCTTTTGGTCCGTTATAAGACCAAACACCACTGTTCAAAACTTCTATAAGAGATTTTTCTTCTTCTTTTCCCCAAACAGGCCATGCTGGCCAAGGGCTCTCTTTTGTATTTTTTATAGGTGTTCCTCCGTTAATTGCTAATTTTGCCATTTGCAATAATATTTAATCTAAATGTAAGATATTAAATTCCATCCTTCAACTTTTACTTCTGCATCAGTAGGTGATGTACAAGTTACGGTTACTGTTCTTTTTTCGCCAGCTAATAAACTTATGAAATTGTCTTCCCAAAAAACAGGAAGAATGATTTCACCAGTTTCTTTTTCAACCAATTTGAGGTTGATTAAGAAAGCGATTTTATCCGTATTATTGTCTAATTCTATTGTGAATTTTTGTTCATTATCTAAATTTTCATGCGTAGTGTTCACATTTAAATTTACTTTCGGTAGTTCGTTCAATAAGGTTAAATCTGCATATTCCTTACTTGGAGTATGGTACGCAAATTCTCCAAGATCTGCTCCGTAATCTAAAGTTTCTTCTTTGGTTGAAAGCCAATAAAAGTTATTAGATACTTCCTTTTTATCTACATCAAGTAAGCGAAGATCAAGGAAATATGAACTTGTGAGATTATCTATTTCGCCCAATTCAAAGATAGATTTAGAAGAATCTTTTAGAGCACTGGTAGGTATTATTTTGTCTAATAATATATTAGATTCAATATCAAATATTCGAATACGCGCTTGTAATTCATATATATTATTTAAATAATCATTGATCAAATAGATTTGATCGTTTCCATAATTGTATATTAAATTCAGTGGTAAACACGCTTTTTGAGTTCCATAAAATGCTCCTGTAGGATTTAAATAATAATCATACAATTGCCAGTACATTTTTGGCCATGCTGCATTCAACATCCATTGTACGACACCTGTTGCTCTTTTTTTATGAACCTGAAATGCTTCAAACATCGGTCGCATTAACTCGTAATTCATCGCTTGAGATTTTTTGTCAAAATCTTCTAAAGAATCTGCTTTACCATAACGTTCTGTGATCGCTTCGGTAAAACGACTTAAATCTGCAAACTCATATCTTCCACAGTGAAAATCCCATACATCACTTATTGGCCAAAGCTTTTCTTTTGGAATCATTTTCTTAAGACTATCAATTTGAGGAACCTGAGCGCCCGGACCAGTTTCTGTATTAAAACCATAAGCACCTCCTAAGTGCTTATTTGTGTACCAATAAACTGGGGCGGTATACGCATAAGGGCCTAACATTTTAACACCAGATGATCCACTAATTTCGCTTATTACGTCTTCTGATCCAATCACATGTTGATCCGAACCAACACCGCCGGTTGAATTTAAATATGGTCGGGTAGGATCGTATTTTGCAAAAGAATCGATATATCGCTGCTCCAATTCAGTAATTGGCACTTTATCACTTGCTACGGTCCAAACAAAAATACTTGGGTGGTTGCGCAACCAAATTACTTGTTCTTCCCAGGCCTTACTAACATGATCAATATGTTCGGGTAAATATACTCCACCAAATCGTTCACTTACAGGTACGCCAAGATGTAATTCATGTTCCCAATGGCAACTCCATCCAACCATTAGCAAAATACCATGCGCATCACACAAATCGTATAATTTATGATCTTTTCCCCAAAAGCCTTCCAATCGCACGCAATTTAAATTCATTTGTTTTACGTACTTAATTTGTGCTTCTAAGCTTTCATCATTATCCATTAGAAAGAGGTCATCGGTCCAACCACCACCTTTAATCATCACTTTTTGACCATTCACTTTATAACCCCGGTGAACTTCATCTAACCAATAATCTTCAAATTCTCTAATTCCAAATCGAGTTTGTGATGCATCAGAAAGAACATCATCCATTTTAAACTTTAATTCTAAGTTATACAGCTCGGGATTACCCAAATGAATTGGCCACCAAAGCCTAGGATTTTGAAAGTTTAATTGGGTATAATCTTTGGAATCAAATGCAACCAATATTTTACTATTGGCTTTAATGGTAACTTTTTGTTTAAATGTAACCGACTCAATTTCACCAATTAAAGTACCTGTTATTGATTTGTTCGTAAAGTTGACCAATTCAGCTGAAATTGATAAATCAGCTTCTTTAAGTGTCTTTTTGTTAACTTTGGTTTGCACAAAGGGCTTTTCAATACTCACGCCTGCGTTTAAATGAAGTGTTACAGGTCTGAAAACTCCCATATTTCCATCAGGTGGAGAAGGGTTCCAATCTACATAACCAATACTAAAATCACCAGGTACTGGAGGAATTACTTCTATTGCTAAAATATTAATTCCTGAAAAGATATTTTGGCTAACATCAAAAGCCGTAATGCGATAAGTTCCATCTATAGCTGAGGAATCAGCTACTAATTTACCGTTTAACCAAACATTTGCTTTGTGATTAATACCGTCAAAACTTAAACGAGCTGAGTTATTTGCTTTATCTTCATTCAAATTAAAACTGGTTACATACCACCAAGGCATTTTAAATTGGTCGGTTGCAATATCTTTTAGATTTTTATCATAAAATGGATCTGTTATAAGATCATTCACCACCAAAGTGCCTAAAACAGTGGAAGGAACGATGGCCGGAATCCAATCCTTTGAAATTGATAATTTTGTTGAAATCTCCGCACCTTTTTGTGAAATTTCTTTTGAAGATTGGATTTTCCAGTTTTTTGAAAGACTTATAAGGTAATTATTTTTCATCTGTTGATATTTATCTTTTTTCAATGGTCAGATGGAACATTCATTTAGATATTGTTATTAAAAGTTTTAAAACCTATTAGATTACTGCATCAGTATTCTTATATACTCAATACACTTAGCTTTTTGGGTTTCTCATTCTTTATTTTTGCCTGTAACTTCGTTAAATTTTTAAACCGTAACTATTGCTATGCTTGAAAAATCTGTCTTGTTACAAACAAAAATAAATTCATCATAATTCCCGAAAAGCTAAATCTAACGAGTATAGGTTTCTAAAATATGGTTTACATGTGTTAACAGTAACCTATTTGATTAATTTCTGTAATTTTTTGATGTTCTTTCTTGCAAAAAGCATCATTCCTCCGCCAATTACTACAAGTGTTAAGCCAGCTACCAGATTTGTCATTCTTTGAATATATGATTCAGGAAAAATCAATGCAATGGAAACGATTACTCCAAAAAACAAGATAAAGAAGCCTAATGCCTGGTTAATTTGAAATGTTTTTAATTTTACTTTAATTTCTATTTGATCCATAATCTTTATTTTAAAAAATATAATATATAAAAAAGAGAATACTTAATGAACCCATTGCCCATATTTTCAAATTGTTCCACCAGTGACGATCACTTTTTTTTACACCTTCATAAGCATAATCACTTGGTATCATGATAACCAATATTCCAATAATAATGAATAAACCAAGAAAAATATTCTTTGCATTTTCTTGTGAAATATCTGAAAGCCAATCAAAATTTAGCATAATATTATCTTTTATTAATGTTAATTAATTTTTACTACTCTCCATTATTTTTGAACTAAAAATAAGTCCTTTTAATCTTTCTTCACTGTGAGGTTTTGTAAATAAACTTACTGTGACATTTACAATAAACCCTACAACAAATGACCACCATGAAATATATAAGAAGGGATCTTCAATTGTAAAGTGCTGGTCTTTGGTTACATTCATATAAATGGCTGAACCAATTCCTATAACTAATGCTGATAAACCACCCCATTGTGTGGTTCTTTTCCAAAAAATTCCCAGTAATAGAATAGCAAATAAAGGCCCTTGAAAATAAGACATAAAGGTTTGGATTGCAACATACATTCCTGGATACTCTGCACTAATTGGTGAGGTTGCAACACCAACAGCAAGAAGAACCAAGGTTGTAATCCTACCAACATTTAAATAATGTTTGTCAGTACCATTACTTTTAATATAAGGTTCATAAATATCTTTTGTAAAAAGCGTAGCTGTTGAATTTAATAAGGAATCTACACTAGACATTAGAGCAGCGAAAAATGCTGCAAACATCAACCCTATTAAGCCTGGAGGTAAAATTTCTTTTATCATTGCAGGTAAAGCTTGATCGCCATCTTCTAATCCAGGAATAAGCGCTACAGCAATTAGACCAGGAAATAATACTAATATTGGTATAAACATTTTTAAAGCAGATGCAAAAATCATACTTGCTTTGGCGTGCCATTCATTTTTAGCGGTTAAGGTTCTTTGTATTATAGATTGATTCCCAATCATATAGGCGTTAGACATTACAAATGTTAAGCCAAAAAGTATCCCAGTCCATGGAAAAGGAGAACTAGAATTTGCAGGTTGAATGATATCAAAATGACTTCGGTATTCTGGTCCCATATTGGTAACCTTATCTACCAATGCATCCCATCCGCCAACAGCGTCTAAGCTTAAAAAGATTAAGGCAAAACCACCTACAAACATAATTATCATTTGTACAACATCGGTCATGATTACCGCAGTGATACCTCCAAAATAGGTATAGAGACCAACTACGCTTGCAGTTGCCAGAATAGATGTCCATATAGCCCATCCCATCAAGACATTTAAAAGTACTGCGCTTGCCCAAAATAATACACCCAAATCAAGAGCGAAAAACAAAATCCATGTTACAGAAGCAATAGTTCTTACTGTTGGATTGTACCTTCTTCCCAAATATTCGGGAATGGTATACATACCTCCCCGCCAGAAATAGGGAATAAATATAAAAGCAGCCAATAACATAGCGGGTACAGATCCTATCCAATCAAAATTTCCTACTGAAATACCATAACGATATGCCTGTCCTGAAATACCTACAAAATCTATTGCCCCTATGTCGGAAACAACAATTGACATCCCGATTGCCCAAAATGGTAAACTTCTACCGGCAAGAAAATAATCTTCTGAGCTATTAACAAATTTTTTAAAATATAGACCCAGTAATAACATTCCTACGATATAGGCTATAACAATAAAATAATCAATTCCTGCGAGCATAATTTTTAATTTTATTTAAATCAATACAAATTAAAATAAATTAGC
>CAYPHN010000023.1:0-19614 GCA_964410265.1 uncultured Flavobacteriaceae bacterium
TTAAAAATTTTTCCTATGAAAAAACTCATACTGTTTTTTATTGTTATATTCGCTTCTCAAGTTAATGCTCAAATATATCCTTTAAAGACCAACGATAGTATTGCTCAAACAAAATGGGTAGATAGTATTATGACCAATATGGATATAGATCAAAAAATTGGTCAGTTGTTCATGGTAGCCGCTTTTTCTAATAAAGATGAAAAACACATTAAGTTTATTGAAAATTTGATTACAAATTATGATTTGGGTAACTTGATTTTTATGCAAGGTACTGCCGAAGGTCATGTCACTTTGATCAATAGATATCAAAAATTGGCAAAAACTCCACTTTTAGTGGCTATTGATGGAGAGTGGGGTTTGGGTATGCGAATTAAAAAAATTGTAGGCTTCCCTTATAATATGGCACTTGGTGCAATTAGAGATGATAAATTAATTGCTGAGTTTGGGAAACGCTTGGGTCAACAAGTAAAAAGAGTGGGTATGCATGTTAATTTTGCGCCGGTTGTTGATATCAATACAAATCCTAAAAATCCTATAATTGGTAATCGTTCTTTTGGTGAGGATAAATATGATGTAACCGAAAAATCGTTACAATTCACTAAAGGTTTTCAAAGTGAAAATGTGTTGGCTTGTGCTAAACATTTTCCGGGGCACGGTGATACGTCACAAGATTCGCACAAAACCTTACCAACAGTAGAATTTTCGGCAGAAAGAATTGATAGGGTAGAGCTTTACCCTTATTACAAGTTATTTAAAGCAGGCTTGGGTAGTATCATGGCCGCTCATTTAAGTATACCAAGTTTAGAATCAAATATCCAATTACCTACCTCACTTTCGTATAATGTAATAACAAAAATTGCAAAAGAAAAAATGCAATTTAAAGGTTTGATCTTTACCGATGCTTTAAACATGAAAGGTGCTTCGAATTTTGCAAAACCAGGTGAAATTGATTTACAGGCTTTTATTGCTGGTAATGATGTATTGTTGTTTCCTGAAGATGTGCCTGCAGCAATTGATGCTTTAAAAAAGGCAATGAAAGATGGAATTGTAACGCAAGAGCGTTTGGATGAGTCGGTAATTAAGATATTAAAAGCAAAATATTGGGTAGGATTAAATAATTATCAACCGAGAGATTTAGCCAATTTAAGTGAGGATCTAAACACAATTCAAGATAAAATTTTAAATCAGAAATTGGTAACTAATTCGATTACATTGGTGCAAAATAAAGAAAATGTATTACCGATCAAGAACTTAGTGAACAATAAAATTGCCTATGTTAAATTGGGTAAAAAAAACAATAATTTTTCTTTTATAAAAAGATTAAATGATTACACTAAAGTAGATGTTATTGAAAGTAATAATTTGGATGAAATTTTACAAAAACTTAAAACATATAATACTGTTATTATTGGTTTTCATACTTCGCTCGGGGCATATGCCAATTACAAAATATCGGAAGAAGATTTAGTAAAATTACAAGCCATAGCAAGAAATCATAAAGTAATATTAGATGTTTTTGCCAGTCCTTATAGTTTGTTGAAAATAAAATCTTTTACCAATATAGATGCAGTAATTGTATCGTATCAAAATTCTAATCTTGCTCAAGATATTTCTGCCCAAATGATTTTTGGAGCATTGGATATGAAAGGAAAATTACCTGTTAACATCAATAAAAAATTTCCTTTTGGTTATGGTTTATACATGTCGAACATCAACAGATTAGGCTATAGTTATCCGGAAGCTGTTGGCTTAGATAGTGAGAAGCTGAATCGAATTGATTCTGTGGCACAAATTGTAATGGATTCAGCTATGGCACCAGGTATGCAGGTTTTGGTAGCGAGGTATGGTAAAATTGTTTACCGCAAGAATTTTGGTTATTATACTTACGATTTTAAAAAAAAAATCACAAACGAAAGCATTTATGATTTAGCATCAGTAACCAAAATTTTGGGTGGACTGCCAATGATAATGAAAGCAGAGGAAGATGGTAAATTTACTTTAGAAACCACACTGGGAGAAATGATGCCTGTTTTAAAAGGAAGTAATAAAGATACGCTAACAGTAAAGGAAGTATTATCTCATTTTGCTAAAATCAAACCATATATTTCTTATTATAAAACCATGGTTGAAGGTGATGATGCTATTCCTATGGAAAAATATTTTCACACAAGTAGATCAAGTAAATATAGCATAAAGGTTGCAGAAGATATGTATTTGCGTAAAGATTATTTAGATACTATAAATCAATTAATTGCTGATGCTCCACAAAGAAAAAATTTAAAATATAAATACAGTGGTTTGCCATTTTATTTATTTAAAGATTATTTAGAAAAAGAATACCAATTACCACTAGATCAATTAGATAATGATAATTTTTACGCACCTTTAGGAGCAACTACTTTAACGTATAACCCATTGAATAAATTTGCAAAGCCTCGTATTGTACCCACTGAGAAAGATGAGTTTTTTCGTCACCAATTGTTACAAGGTACTGTACATGATGAAGGAGCCGCAATGTTGGGAGGAGTTAGCGGTAATGCCGGTCTGTTTGGAAATGCAAATGATGTTGCCAAAATGATGCAAATGTATTTGCAAAAAGGGTATTATGGTGGGAAAAGTTACTTTAAACCTGAAACCATCGATAAATTTAATCACAGATATTTTGAAGATCAAGGAGTGAGAAGAGGTTTGGCTTTCGACAAACCACAGTTGGATGAGGCAAAGGCCACTTGTGGTTGTGTATCTTTTAAAAGTTTTGGTCATAGTGGTTATACCGGAACCTATACTTTTGTGGATCCTGAAACAGAAATACTTTATGTATTTTTATCGAACAGGGTTTACCCTACAAGAGAAAATAATAAATTGGGTAAAGAAAATATTCGCACTCAAATACAAGGTTTAATTCAAGAGGCAATAATTGAGTAGATGCTAATATTTTTTTGTTTTCGTCAAAACAAAAATACTCAAAAAACTAAGAACCAAATAAGTCCATCCAATTGTACTTCCAAATATATAGCTTACAATACCTGTTTGAATAAAATAAAATATTGGAAATACTGTAAGGCCTACAGCATATTTAAAAGTAGCAATATATTCTTTTTCTTTTACTTTTTTCTTCAGTTTTTTCCAGATAAGAAGTGGAAAAAAACTATTTATTTTAACCAAGAATAATAATGGGTTAAAGATATTTTTAATTTTAAGATCCTTTTTTATAGGAGCATCAATATCCAAATTAATTAATTTTTTATTTACCTTTTCAGGATTAAGAAATTCATCTTTTTCAAAATGCTGAATAATTTTATTATAATTATTTAAATCTTCAATATGATTTGTCACCAATTTTAATTGGTCAAAAGCTTCTTCTTTTAATTTATTGATTGCCTTATTTCTGTCGGTTATTTCCCAAAAGGGTTTTACAGGTATAGGCTTGCCATAACAAATACTAACTTTACTCGCGTACTTGGTAGCATTGGTATAGTTCACGCCAACAGGTATTATATCAATTTCCAAATCGTTAAACGTATCCATAGCACCAAATACGATTCTTACAAATCCTTTGCGAAAGGGTCTGACTCTACGTTGCATATTATGACTGCCTTCGGCGAAAATAAGAATGCATTTTTTCTTTTTCAAAAGCCGATAGCAATATTGAAAAATCTTTTCATTTTCACTAACAGTATTATAACCATCTCTCATTCTGTAAACTGGTATCATATGGAATGAGTACAATATTTTTTTTACAATATTATTTGAAAACACACCAGCCTGAGTTAAATAATGTGTGCTTCTTTTATCTGTAGTTGCGATTAGTAGTGGGTCGATCAAGGCATTTGGGTGGTTAGAAATAAACATTATTGCCTTGTTTTTAGGAACATTCTCTAAACCCTTTACAATGATTTTCTTATAAAAAAATTTAAGGCCAATTTTTATATAAAATTTAACCAAAAGGTACCAAATTAACTTCATATACTTAATGTTTTGTTATCTTTTTCGACCAAAAAAACGAAATTAATAAACCGGATAGAATATCCCAAATGGCCCAAAATGCTACCAGTAAAGCCATTCCGCCAAGGCCATCGAAAAATGAGAATACCAATAAAAGTCCAAGACCGGCATTTTGAATTCCCGTTTCGATACTAATCGTTTTTTGATTTAAATAAGAAAGACCGAATATTCTAGCAAATGAAAAACCAGTAAATAGTAAAATAGCATTGTGAAAAATCACCAAAAACAAAACAAAGTGTATATGTTCGATAAAGAGCGAAAAATTGTTAGCGAAAGCACCAATTATAAAAGCTAGAAATATAAGAATAGAAACAGGTTTTAAAATTTTAGATAATTTTTTTGCAAAAACATTGTGGTAATTATTAATAACCATACCAATAACCAAAGGGATTCCTAAGATTAATAATACAAAATTAGCTACTTCCAAAGGGTCTAATTTTACAGTTTTTAATAATATAGAGGTCGGTTCATAAAAATTACCCCACATCGTAAAATTAAGTGGTGTCATTATGAGTGATGCTATCGATGCAAAAGCGGTTAGACTAACAGATAAAGCTGTGTTTCCACCTGATAATTTTGTAAAAAAATTGGAAATATTTCCGCCAGGGCATGCAGCAACCATAAACATACCCAAGGCAATACTTGGATACGGTTTAATAAGCCAAATCATAATAAACGTTACCAGTGGTATCAAAAAAAATTGTGAAATAATTCCAATAATTACTGGTTTGGGTGACTTTAATAAATTTCGAAAATCAGACATGCTAATGTCTAAAGCAACACCAAACATAACTAATGATAAAGTTAAATTTACCACCCATAAATTATCAGCGTTAAAATTTATTTGTATATCATCAATGTTTTGCATCATATATATTTATTTTAATTGATAAAAGCATAACTTATTATATTAGCTCCCATTTTTAGTGCTTTCAATCGCACTTCATAAGGGTCGTTATGTACAGCTTCATTTTCCCAGCCATCGCTTAAGTCACTTTCATAATCGTAAAAACAAATCAATCTTCCGTTATAAAATAAACCAAAGCCTTGTGAAGGTTTGTTATTGTGTTCGTGAATTTTAGGTAAGGTGCTAAAATTAAATTTTTGGTGATAAATGGGATGATCAAAAGGAATTTCTTGAAAATTTAAATCTGGAAAAACCTTTTTTATTGCAGAACGAATATATTTATCCAATCCAAAATTATCAGAGATATGTAAAAATCCCCCAGAAATTAAATAGTTTCTTAAATTAGTACTGGCTTCTTCTGAAAAAAACACATTGCCATGACCTGTTAAAAATACTATGGGATAGTTATAAATTTCATTGCTGGTAGCCTCAACAGTTAAAGGTTTTTCATCTATGTTTGTATAGATGTTTTCATTGCAAAACCTTATTAAATTTGGAAGTGCAGTAGGGTTTGCATACCAATCTCCACCACCCTGATATTTTAGAATCGCTAACTGTTGTGATATCGTGTTTTGGCTACAAAATAGTATTAGAAATAATGCTATGGATTTAACATATGTTTTTGCAAGAAGCTTAGAAAAAAGGGAATGTATATAACTTAATTGCATTTATAAAAATTAGGACCTTAATTTGAGATAAAAATCAATTATTATAAATTGTTTTTAAAACTCCAATGGTGTTACAGGCTACAATACCTGCAGTCTCAGTTCGTAATCTGCTTTGGCCCAAAGATAAAGGAATAAATTGATGTTGCAAGGCTTTGCTAATTTCTTTTGGTGAAAAATCACCTTCAGGGCCTATGAGAATAGTGATATTTATTGAAGAAACAAGTTGTTTATTTAAGGCTTTTTTATCGGTATTTTCACAATGGGCGATAAATTTAGTACCTGAGATATTTTTTTGAATAAAATCAGAAAAGCTAATGGATTTGTTTAGTTTAGGTAAGCGATATTTTAAGGATTGTTTCATGGCCGAAACCATAACTTTTTCCATTCTTTCCAGTTTTATAATTTTTCTTTCCGAGTTATCACAAATTATTGGGGTTATTTCATCGATACCAATTTCCGTTGCTTTTTCAATAAACCAAGCAAAACGATCATTCATTTTAGTTGGAGCAATGGCAATGTGTAAATAATAATTCCAAGCTTTTGTTTGTTTGTCAAAAGAAACTATAACAACAGCACATTTTTTGTCGTTGGCACTTAATATTCGCCCAATAAAGATAACTCCCTTTCCGTTCGTTAACTGTATTTCGTCTCCTTCTTTTTTACGTAAAACACGTACCAAATGTTTACTTTCCTCTTTGTCAAAGGTGAATTTTTTTGTTTCGGAATTTAAATTGGGATTGTAAAAAAGTTGCATGGATCTAATTTTATGACAAAGTTATAATGAAAAATTGATATTTGTATTTGTTAAAGGCGATTGGCACTTTTATATAATAAATAAACCTTCAATTAATCTGTCATTTTTTTATAAGTGCTCCTTTTTTTATAAATAACAGGTTTAAAATTTTTCCATATAAGCTGTATGTCTTTATTTTCTTCAAGTTCAGGGGTGCTAAAGGTTTTTAGAATACCCTTCTCTTTATAGGTCTTAAAAAATTCATCAAATACAATAGCAGTTACTCCTTTTTTTTGGTATTCAGGGGCGATTCCGATAAGAAAAAACACCACATCTTTACTGTTTTTTCGAGCCTTTAATAAATGAAAAATACCAGTTGGTAATAACTTTCCGTTAGCTTTTTGTAAAGCTTTTGCAAAAGAAGGCATAGTAATAGAAAAGGTTATTAATTTACCTTCTTTATCAACAACAAATTTGATAAATTCGGGATTGATAAAATTGATAAATTTCTTTTTAAAATAGATTTTTTGCTTATCTGAAATAGGCACAAATGAAGGTAATTTAGCGTATGACTTGTTAAATAGGTCAAACATTTCTTCAACATAAGGCATTATTTGTTTCGATGAGGTGAAATTTAATGCCTTTAAACCGTATCTTTTTTTAATAATATCTGCATAACGCTTGTATTTGGTAATTTCAACATCTTTAAAATAAAAATAGGTTTCTATAAAATTTAAAGATTTTTGAAAACCTAAAATTTTGAAATGATCCATGTAATACGCATGGTTATACCATGTTATCATCGTTCCTAGTTTATCGAAACCTTCCGTTAAAACACCAACTTTATCCAAGTTTGAAAAACCAACCGGCCCTTCAATAAATTTTAAATTATTTTCTTTTGCAATAACGTTAACTTTATCAATAAGGGCTTTTGTTACGTCAATATCGTCAATGAAATCGATCCAGCCAAAACGCATTTTGGAAATATTTTGCTCATTAACTTCTTTCCAATTGATGATGGCGGCAACTCTTCCAACGATATTATTGTTTTTATAGGCGAGAAAAAACTGAGCATCGGCATGTTCAAAAACTGGATTTTCGTTCTTATCAAAACTTTCTAATTCATCCTTAATAATTGGTGGAACCCAGTAGGGATTGTCTTTATAAAGCGCAAACGGAAATTTTACAAATTGTTTAAGTTCCTTTTTTGTCGAAACCTCTTTTAATATTACCATTTGGTAAAATTAGTTTTTTTCTAATTTCTTATTGTATTTTTTTTGTGCTTTTTCTTTTTCTTTTTGCTGCTTGATAAGGCGTTTGTTATTTTTCTTTTTTGCTTTTTGTGCTTTTTTGTTTACCGGAGGTACTAAACTCCTGGTTTTTACTTTAGAAGTTTTAACATTACGCATTTTTTTACTACCAGGTGTTTTACTGCCAGCAAACAATCCAAAGGTAATTTTATTAAAAAACCCTTTCTTTTCTTGATCTAAATCACTTTCGCCATTAACTGTTTTACTACGTATAATTTTATCTTTATGTTTGTCCAATCGCCAAGATAAACCACCTCCGAAAAGAAAAGTATTATCACCTCGTTCGTCGTAAATCATTCTTGCAGATAAATCGGCTTGCAAGTTGTTGTTAATTAAAAAGGCTCCTCCTGCCCCAAATTGAATATCATTAGGTACACTTTTTCTAAAAAAAGCTTGCCCTTCACCAAAAACTGACCATAGCCCGGTTAAAGCATATGTAGTGGTAAATATAAAAGAATTCTCTGCTTCATCAGTAAATGTTTTATCCATAATAAAATTAGTGATTACTACCAATCTATTGGATAAATCATTTTGGGTATATAGAGCAAGTTTCGGACTTACACCTTCGGGGTTTTTAAATAAACTTTGTAAAAGGTTGGTATTGAAACCTGCAAATACACCAACAGCAGGAATTAAGCGCCTTTTATCAAAACTATGTCGAGCTTTCCAACTCCTAATTTCTTTAGACTTATCTGTGTATTCTGGTTTGTACACCAAATATTTTGCACCTATGGTTAATTTACTAAAACCTAAACCGGAATCAGAATATACAGTTGGTTTTGTATAATCTCTATTTTCATTTTGAAACGCTAGATCTAAGTTAAATTCTAGTCTTTCAAAAAATTGGCCAGTTCTAAAGATCATATCGGTCCCAAATGATTTGGCACTATAGTTAACAGATTCATTGTTAATCTTGTCGTAGTATAAGTAATTACCAATATTTTCATAAAAGAGCCCGCTTTCAACTTGATAAATTTTAGTCCCAACACTATATGGGCTATCAGAAAATCCTGGACGTTTTGAATTAATAACCTCGGTGTATTGCGCTTGGCATATTTGAATAAAGAATAAGAGTATAAATACTATAAAAAAATGCTTCATGTTTTATTTTATAAAAAATCAAAAATAAGATTTTCTTTATATAAACGTTTAAGTTGATTGCAAATTGTTATTTTTGAAAATTAAATTTTTAGTACATGCAGGAAGCATCATTTTTAGGATTTTTTAGAACTATTTTAATCATTATGGTTATTTATTATGGATTGAAATTTGTTGGGAGGTTTTTGTTTCCAATATTTTTTCAAAAGATGGTAAAAAACGTTGAAAAAAAGGTAAGAGAGCAGCAAGGTTACCAAGCACCAGTAGATGAATTTAAGGAAGGTGAAACTACTATTGCCAAAAAACCAATACCCAAAAAGGGAAGCAATAACAATGTTGGAGAATATGTGGATTATGAGGAAGTAGATGAGTAGAATTTTGAAGGCGGAAGACAAAAGACAAAAGATAAATTAGCATTATTGATAAATATTGACGTTTTCACGAGCTAAGAATAATGAGTGGCGTGGTGATCTCTTCTGAGTCAAAAGTTGAAACTTGTCAACACGAACCTTTAAGTTCAAAATGACAAAGGACAAATAACAATATACAAACCCGAATGCCGCATGGCAGGTACCAAAAGCAAAAGGCTAATTAAAGAGCCAAAAGTCAAAAGCCAAAAGCCAAAAGCTAAAAGCAAAATAAAAGAGTCAGCAAAAAATAAATTCATGAAAATTAAAAAAATACTACCCTATTTAATTGCCATTCTGACTTTTGTAATTGTATCATTGGTTTATTTTTCTCCAGTTCTTGAAGGAAAAAAATTATTTCAAAGCGATATTGCACAATTTAGAGGAATGTCAAAAGAAGTGCAAGAGTTTAGAGCAGAACATGGTGAAGAACCTTATTGGACTGATAGAGCTTTTGGTGGTATGCCTACATATCAATTAAGTACCTATTACCCAAATGATTATATTAAAAAAGTGGATAGTGTGTTTCGATTTTTACCAAGGCCGGCAGATTATCTATTTCTTTATTTTTTAGGTTTTTTTGTTTTATTATTGGTGTTGAAAGTTGATTGGAAATTAGCCGTGATAGGTTCTTTAGCTTTTGGTTTTTCTACTTATTTTATAATTATTTTAGGAGTTGGGCATAATGCCAAGGCACATGCAATTGCGTATATGCCCTTGGTGTTAGCGGGAATTTTATTAGTTTTTCAAAATAAATATTTAAAAGGATTTGTTTTAACTGCTTTCGCTATGGCATTAGAGGTCAATGCGAGTCACCCACAAATGACTTACTATTTATTGTTTATGATTTTAATTTTTGGTATTGTTTATTTGATAGATGCCTTAAAGAATAAAGAATTACCCAATTATTTTAAAAAGATTTCCATTTTACTGGTAGCTATTATCTTGGCAGTTGGCGTAAATGCAACAAGTTTACTTGCAACTAAAGAATATGCCAATGAGAGTACACGAAGTAAAAGTGAATTAACAATTAATCCCGATGGCAGTCAGGCTGAAAATACTTCGGGTTTGTCAAAAGATTATATAACCGAGTATAGTTATGGTTTATTGGAAACATTTGATTTGTTTATTCCACGATTTATGGGCGGTTCAAACAATGAAAATTTAGGCAAAGATTCGAATACTTATACTTTTCTTAAAGATATTGCCGGTAGAAAACAAGCTTTAGGTTATGCTGAAAATGCACCTATGTATTGGGGTAATCAACCCATTGTTGCTGCTCCTGCATATATTGGTGCTTTAATGATATTTCTTTTTGTACTAGCCTTATTTTTAGTAAATAGTAAATTAAAAAAATGGTTGGTTGCAGCAACTGTATTTTCAATATTAATGAGTTGGGGTAAGAATTTTGGCTTTTTAACCGATTTATTTATTGACTATATGCCGCTTTACAATAAATTTAGAGCAGTATCTTCTATTCAAGTAATCGCTGAATTGGCTATACCCTTACTTGGAATTTTAGGACTTCAAAAGTTTTTAGATAAAGATATAAGTAAAGAAGACAAAATAAAAGCTCTTAAAAACAGTGTGATTATCGTAGCTGGATTGGCTTTATTATTTACCGTTGGAGGAACGTCATTGTTCTCCTTTGAAAGTTATAGGGATGCTCGTTTTGAAAATATGGCAGCTGGTTTTTCGGATGCCCTAATTGCCGACAGAAAGGTGATATTTTTTCAGGATAGTTTTCGAACACTTTTATTAGTGACATTTTTTGCCTTATCTCTGTTACTATTTCTTAAAGAAAAAATCAATAGAAATGTTTTATTAGGTGTTTTTTTAGTGCTTGTTTTTATTGATATGATAGGCGTTGCAAAAAGATATGTCAATAACGATGATTTTATTTCTGCTTCGAAATTAGAAAAGCCTTTCCCGAAAGGAGAAATGGATGCAGAAATTTTAAAAGATAAAGGTCATTTTAGAGTAATGAATTTTATGGTGAACCCCATGAACGATGGAAGTACTTCATTTTACCATAATTCTATTGGTGGATACCATGCCGCTAAACCAAGACGATATCAAGAATTATTTGATTTTCAAATAGTTAAAAATAATATAGATGTTTTAAACATGTTAAACACCAAGTATATTATTTTTCCGGATGATAATAACCGTGCCAATGTGCAATTGAATGAAGAGGCAAATGGGAATGCCTGGTTTGTTAAAAATGTAATTTTTGTCGATTCAGCTAATGAAGAAATTCGAGCCTTGGATAGTTTAAATAATAAACAAGCAGTTGTTGTAAATAAGGAATTTCAAAAAGAATTGGAGGGTTTTAGTTTTCAAAAAGATTCAAACGCGAGTATAGGTTTGGTGAAATATCAGGCCAATGAATTGATTTATAAAAGCAATTCAAAGACGGATCAGTTGACAGTTTTTTCGGAAATGTATTATAAAAATGGTTGGAATGCTTATGTTGATGGAAATTTAAAGCCACATTTTAGAGTAGATTATGTCTTACGAGCTATGATTATCCCAAAAGGGCAACATGAGATTGTATTTAAATTTGAACCACAAGTTATAAAAACAGGAAATACCATAACATTAATATCTTATGTTTTGATATTGTTAATTCCTATAGGATGGTATTTTAAAGAGAAGAATACCAATGCATAAATTATAGTTGTTATGCGAATAGGAATGATTTTAGATAAAACGTTTCCTCCTGATCCTAGGGTGGAGAATGAAGCTGTTGCTCTAATCCATGCAGGACATCAAGTTTTTTTGTTTTGTTTAAAATATAAAAATGAACCCGAGAATGAAATGATCAATGGGATTCAGCTCAATAGATATCTTTCCAACAAAATTGAATATAAACTTTCTGCATTAGCCTATACCTTATCGTTTTACACCAATTTTATGTGTAAAAAAATTAGTCATTTTATTGTTAAAAATAAAATTGAAGCCTTACATATTCATGATATTAGAATAGCCGAAGCCGTTTTTAAAGCCAATAATCAATTCAAATTACCAACGGTTTTAGATTTACATGACAATATGCCCGAGGTGATGAAATTATACCCTCATTTACAAAAATTTCCTGGTAAACAAATTATTTCTCCACGAAAGTGGAAAAAAAAAGAAGAAGAGTTTATCGCTAAAGCCGATAAAGTGATAACAGTTTCTAATGAGTTTATTGAAGAAGTTGTTTGTAGAACTAAAATTTCGAAAGATAAGATTGTATTGGTACCTAATACGGTTCGTGAATCTTTTTATAATAATAATTCCACAAATAAAGATATAATCAATAGATATAAAGATGATTTCGTAATTTTATATTTGGGTGACACAGGTTTACGCAGGGGTTTACAAACCGTTATTGAAGCGGTTAAAAGTTTAAAGCAAGATATTCATAATTTAAAATTCGTTATTGTTGGTTCAAATACAACAGACAGTATTTTAAAAGCACAGGTTAAGGAGTTGGGCGTAGAAAAATATGTAGATTTTGAAGGATGGCAAGATGTTGCCTTGTTTCCATCTTATATAATTGCCAGTGATTTATGTGTTTCGCCTTTGCATAGAAATATACAACATGATGTAGCTTATGCCAATAAATTATTTCAATATATGAGTTTTGCAAAACCTGTATTGGTAAGTGATGCAACGGCACAGAAAAATTTGATAGAAAGAACAAAAAGTGGTTTGGTACATATTGAAAAAGATGTGGAAGATTTTACGAATAAAGTTTTAGAACTTTTCCATGATAAAAGCTTGAGAGAGTATTTATCAAAAAACGGAAAGCAATTTATTGAAGAAGAATTTGTATGGGAAAAAGTTTCCAATAATTTATTGGATATTTATAAGGATTTAAAAGCAGGTATTTGAAGGCATTGATAATTACATATTATTGGCCTCCGGCAGGTGGTAGCGGTGTACAGCGATGGTTGAAATTTGTAAAATATTTACGAGATTTTGATATTGAACCGGTTGTTTATACTGTCGATGATCCCCAATATGCTTTGATAGATGAATCCTTAAAAAGTGAGATTCCAAAAAACATTGAAACTATAAAACATCATATTTGGGAACCAAACAGTTTGTTTGCAAAAATCAAGAACAAACAACAAAAAAGCAGTGCAGGTTTTTTAGATAAGAACCCTACTTTTTTTGAAAAAAAGCTACAATATATTCGAGCCAATTATTTTATACCCGATGCACGTAAGTTTTGGGTAAAGCCGTCGGTTAAAATTTTATCTAATTATTTAGAAAATAATAAAATAGATGTAATTATTTCTACAGGTCCACCACATAGTATGCATTTGATTGGAATGGAACTTCAAAAGAAATTTCAATTAAAATGGATGGTTGATTTTAGAGATCCGTGGACAGATATTGATTATTTTCATCAATTGCCCTTAACTTTAAGTTCCAAACAAAAACACAAAGAATTAGAAAAAAAAGTACTGCAAAAGGCTAACACTGTTATAGTTGTTGGTAAAACCATGAAAGAGAACTATAATAAGTTCAATAAAAAAATTCATGTAATTAGCAATGGTTTTGACGGTAAAATTGTTGACGAGTTTATTACATTGGATAAGAAGTTTAGTTTTACGCATATCGGTATGATGAATGCCGATAGAAATCCAAATATTTTGTGGGAGACTTTTTCGGAATTGATAAGTGAAGACTCGGTTTTTGGTAAAGACTTACAAGTAAATTTAATTGGTAAAGTAGCCAAGGAGGTAGTGCAAAGTATTCAAAATAATAAACTTGAAAAACTAGTGCAATTTATAGATTATGTGCCACATCAAAAGGTAATGGTTTATCAAAGATCTGCTCAAGTATTATTATTATTGGTAAATAAAGTACCAGCTGCAAAAGGTATCATAACTGGTAAAATATTTGAATATTTACAGGCTAAAAGACCTATTTTAGCTATTGGCCCAAAAGATGGGGATCTTGCAGAAATTATCTACAACACCAAGTCGGGATCTATTGTAGATTTCAACGATAAAGTACATTTAAAAAGAACGATCAAAGATTTACACAAAAAATATAAAGCCAAAGATTTAAATATCAAGTCAAAAGATATTGAGCAATACCATCGTAAAAATTTGACCCAACAATTGGCAAAAGTGATTAAAGATATAAAATGAAAAAAGTCATAACCATATTAGGTGCAAGACCGCAATTTGTAAAAGCCGCGGTATTAAGTAGAATTATTGCAGAGAAAAATGAAATTGAAGAAATTATAGTGCATACCGGTCAGCATTTTGATGCAAACATGAGTGATGTGTTTTTTACAGAAATGGATATTCCTAAACCAAAGTACAACCTCGATATAAACAGTATGAGCCATGCCGCAATGACTGGTAAAATGTTGGAAGAAATTGAAAAAATATTGTTGCATGAAAAGCCCAATGCCATCGTAGTATTTGGTGATACAAACTCAACTATTGCTGGTGCATTGGCTGCGAAAAAGTTACATATCAAAGTAATTCATATTGAGGCAGGACTTCGTTCTTTTAATATGCAAATGCCCGAAGAGATCAATCGTATTTTAACAGATAGAATTTCCGATTTACTAATTTGCCCAACAGATACGGCAATTGAAAACCTACAAAAAGAAGGCTTTGATAATTTAGAAAATAAGGTGGTAAAATCTGGTGATATCATGAAAGATGCAGTGGATTTTTACGGCAAAACATCAGCACAAAAATCTTCATTAATCCAGAATCTAAATATAAAAGACAAGCAGTTTGTTTTAGCAACCATACACCGCCAGGAAAATACTGATGATTTAAATAAACTAAAATCTATTTTTCAAGGATTAGAATCAATTTCTAAATCCATGCAGGTTATTATGCCTTTGCACCCAAGAACGAAACAAATATTGGAAAGGCATCATTTAAAATTCGATATAAACTTTATTGATCCTGTAGGTTATTTTGATATGCTAGAACTTTTAAAAAATTGCCAAATGGTTGTTACCGATAGTGGGGGTTTACAAAAAGAAGCTTTTTTTAATAAAAAGCATTGTATTATCGCTCGTGAAGAAACAGAGTGGGTAGAGCTGGTAAAAAATGGGTTTGCAACTATTGTTGGAAGTGATAATAAAAAAATGATTAAAGCCTTTAACAGTTATAAAAATAGCGATGTGAATTTTGAGATGAATCTTTATGGAACAAATATTGGCCCAACTATTTATAAAGAGATAAAAGGTTTGTTGGGTTAGGATGGTTTAATACCAAATAAACCTTAAAATGCCGTATAAAATCATTTCTTGATTAAGGTTCTCCAGAAGTGATTTAAATATTTGATTTCCCCATTATTATCAGTATAAAAAATAATTTCCATAGGGAATTTAATATTGGCATTTTTATATTGAAATCTATTTTTCCCAACTTCTTTTAAAGGATAAATCTCTTCTTCCGATAAATGAATAAACAGGCCTTTTTCACGATTTTTAATGGTAATGATATCGTCTTTATTTCGATAAATATTGGGCGCGTAATATGAACCTATTAGTTCTTTATAATTATTAGAAGGTTCTATTTTTTCTTCAAAATTTTCTTGTAGGGGTAAAAAAGTTGCAGCTAGTTTTTTAAAAGTATCAATAAAGGGATAGTACCCCGTATTACTTAATAACATAAATGCTGTTTTATGTTTGGGAACCATAGCGAATAAAATGTTTTGAGAAACAGATTCTCCTGGGTGACCTAAAAATTCTATTCCCTTAAAATTGAAACCTATCATCCCATAATTATAAGAAGATTTAGGATAACCAAAATAAACTTTTAAAACACCTATTGGCGTATAATTTTTTGACATTTTTTCAATGACACTTTTGCTTATAATTTGCTGATTATCAAGTACACCAGCGTTCATAAAACACATGGCATAACGAGAAAGATCATGAACATTGCTAAACAAACTTGCCGATGGTTGAATTAGCGGATAGGTTAATTTATGAGCAACACTTTTACCTTTTATATGCCCTGTTGTATAGTTGTTTAATTTTGCAATATTAACATCAAAAGTTGAGCTGTTCATTTGAAGAGGTTTGAAAATTAATGCATCCATTGCCTCTTGATAAGTAGAAGTATTTAATTTTTCTAAAAGATATCCGGCAAGTACATGCCCAAAATTTGTATATGAAAATACAGATTCTAAGTTTTCATTAATTAATTTATCTCCATAATGTGTAAAATAGGTATGTAGATCATTTTTAAATTTTTTTCTTGTAGGCCAATGATCAAGCATCCCTGAACTTTGTGATAATATTTGATGTATAGTAAGATTCGAAAGTTTTGGAGATAAATTATCAATAATATCTCCTACGGGAGTGTTTAAATCGATATTATTTTTTTCACATAAAATTAAAAGTGCTGTGGTTGTGAATACCTTAGTAACAGAAGCCATTAAAAATAAAGTAGAAGTATTTATTGGAGATTTGGTTTTAGAATTACTTAGGCCAAAAGCCTTTTGGTAAATAAGGCTATCATTTTTTAAAACAGCAATTACTGCACCTGGTGCTCTCGATATTTTCATGTCATTGGCAACTACCCATTCAATGTCTTTTATTGACCTTTGATCTATATTTTGACCAAAAACCAATAGGGTATAAAATACCAGAAGAATAAGAATTGGATACCTATGTTTTTTCAAAATAATTTGTAGTTTTTTCTAAACATTGATCAATCATTTTTAGAGCTTTATCTATGGTTTCTAATTTAGTTCTAAAGGAAAGTACAGCAACTCGTATAACAAATTTTCCTTTTATCATGGTTGAACTAAAATAAATACTTCCATTGGTATGAATAAATTCTAATAATTTTTCATTAAATATATTTGAATCTATTTTACTTGGAGTGAACCAAAAATAACTAACCGATAGATCTGGTTCTGGCCCAATTTGAAATCCGCTTTCTCTTATTTTTTCTCTAAAATAGTTAGTTAACAATAACTTTTCTTCTAAACAAGCAACAAAAGGTTCTAAACCATGTAATTGTAGAGGTATCCACATTCGCAATCCCCTAAAATGTTTGGTCAATTCAGGAGATACGTCAGCTGGGTTCACAGGTGCCTCATCGATTAAAGCATCTTGCATATAATCTGCTGTGTAATGGTGGGTTTGAAAAACGGCGTCTTTGTCTTTTATCAATACAGCGCCTATTCCATAGGGTAAAAACAATCCTTTGTGCGGATCAATTACTAGTGAATCAGATAGTTCAATACCTTTGAATAAATGTTTTTTTGATTGGGTAAGTATAAAAAAACCACCATAAGCTGCATCAATATGATACCATAAATTCATTTTATTAGCTATTTTTCCAATGGTGTAAAGTGGGTCAACAGCTCCAGTATCTGTTGTTCCCGCAGAGGCGATAATCATAAATGGATTTAATCCTTTTTTTATATCTAAGTCAATTTGTTTTTTAAATAATTCTGAATTTATTCTTGAAAATCCATCCAAAGCAAGGTAATGGATACCAATTTCTTCGAGGCCAATAATTCGCAAGGCTTTATGGATACAATGATGAACTTGTGGACTTAAATAAATTACACTATTTTTAATTTGATCGCCTTTTAATTTGTGTTTATCTCTAGCAGTTGTCAACGCAATTAAATTGGCTATGGAACCCCCAGAGCTTAGGTTTCCAACGGCTGAATTTGGATAATTAAAAATCTTTTTCATCCAGTTTATCAATTCATTCTCTAAGCTTACTGCACCGGGGGAGGCGTAAAACATTCCAGCATATTCGTTGGTAATATCAACCATATAATCTGAAATCGCAGCAGTATATATGCCTCCTCCAGGAATATATCCCAAATGCCCTCCTGATGCAGGATTAATTCCTTTTTCTGCTATTTCTTCTTTGTAAATAGCAATAACCTCGTCAATGGTTTTCTTTTTAGAAGTAATCTTAAACTTATCAGATATATGCTTGGATGAGATAAAAGTTTTTTGTTCGTTTAAAGTGTTTATAAAATCATTGCCAAAATGCTTTACTTTACTTAAATACATATCCCGTTGTTCTTGAGAAGGTTCAAGCGCACAGGAAATACTTTGAAGCTCAGAAATTTTTTCTATCAATTTTTTCATATAAATGTATTATCAGCCTTATTATATTGGCAATCCTATTTCAAAGATAATTCTAATGCTTATATATTTGAATTTAAAGAATTAAATTTTTTAAAATTCATTGAATGAGAATTTCGTTCTCTTAACTTATTGACATTGACCGAATAGGTAGGCCAGAATGTAGATTTAAATATTTTTTAATCAATTACAAGTATTCAACTAACATATTATTATTAAAAATTAAAATATAGTTATAATATGTAATAAAAAAACTAATATATGTTTGCAATTAGAAAGTATTACTGCATATTTGCATTCTAATTAAAAACTTAGATTAAAAATTTTAAAATAAATAGTTAAGATGTGTGGAATTGTATGTGCGTTTGATTTAAAAGAAAAAGCAGAGATTTTAAGACCTAAAATATTGGAAATGTCGAAAAAAATTCGTCATCGTGGTCCGGACTGGAGTGGAATTTATAGCGATAATAAAGCGATTTTAGCTCACGAACGTTTGGCTATTGTTGACCCGGCATCAGGAAAACAACCATTATTTAGTGAAAATAAAAAATTAATATTGGCAGCAAATGGTGAAATATATAACCATCAAGAACTGCGAAAACAATTTGAAGGTAAATACAACTTTCAAACAGAATCTGATTGTGAAGTTATTTTGGCATTGTACCAAGAAAAAGGAGTTGGATTTATCGATGAAATGAATGGTATTTTTGGTTTTGCCATTTATGATGTAGAAAATGATACTTATTTTATTGCTCGTGACCATATGGGAATTATTCCTTTATACATAGGATGGGATCAGAACGGTACTTTTTATGTAGCTTCAGAATTAAAAGCTTTAGAAGGAGTATGTACAAGAATTGAATTATTCCCTCCAGGGCATTATCTATCAAGTACCGATGGAGAACTAACCAAATGGTATGTGAGAGATTGGGTAGATTATGAGGCGGTAAAAGAGAATCAAACCAGTATTGATGAATTACATGATGCTTTAGAAGCAGCAGTGCATCGCCAATTAATGAGTGATGTACCTTATGGTGTTTTACTCTCGGGTGGATTAGATTCATCCGTTACATCTGCAATAGCAAAAAAATATGCCGAAAAAAGAATAGAGTCAGGCGATACACAAGACGCATGGTGGCCACAATTACATTCATTTTCAGTGGGTTTAGAGGACTCTCCAGATTTGGCTGCAGCACAGTTGGTTGCTGACCATATCGGAACAGTACATCACGAAATTAAATTTACAATTCAGGAAGGGTTGGATGCGATAAAAGATGTGATATATAATTTAGAAACCTATGATATTACAACAATTCGAGCATCTACACCTATGTATTTAATGGCAAGGGTTATTAAGTCAATGGGGGTTAAAATGGTGCTGTCTGG
>CAYPHN010000024.1:0-19524 GCA_964410265.1 uncultured Flavobacteriaceae bacterium
CGCCAAAAAGTAAAGAATTAAGAGTAGCAATTAAAGAAGTAAAAAAAGGTGTTTTTTCGGTTTATGCAAATAATCAACTTATAGTAGGTGATGTGCTGAAGGTTGCCGCACCAGAGGGGCAATTTGTATTGAACGCCTCGGTTAATAACGAGAAAAAATATTTGGCTTTTGTTGCTGGAAGCGGAATCACCCCGGTTTTATCTATGATAAAAACAGTATTGGAAACCGAAAAAGATAGTCAATTTGTTTTAATTTATGGAAGTAAATCATCTGATGAAACAATATTTAAAAGTGAAATTGATGCCTTGGTAAATTCCCATAAAGGTCAGTTCGAAGTACATTATGTATTTAGCCAAAAAATTAGTGATAAAGCCTATTTTGGTAGAATTAATTTAAAGGTAGTCAATGACATCATAAAACATAAATACAATAGGGTTATATTTGATGAATTCTATCTTTGTGGTCCTGAAGAAATGATTGACTTAGTTAGGGAGACACTATTAAAAAAAGGAGTGGATAAAAAGGCGATCCATTTTGAATTGTTTTCCAGCACATCCGCTAAAAAAGAAGTTAATTCGGATTTAAGTGGGAATTCTCAGATTACTATTGTTTTAGATGAAGAAGAAACAACCTTAGAGATGCGACGCGATGAAATTATTTTAAACGTCGCCTTAGCCCACGATTTAGATGCTCCCTATTCTTGTCAAGGAGGCATATGTAGTAGCTGTTTGGCTAAGGTTATAGAAGGTGAGGCTATTATGGAAAAGAATACAATTCTCGATGAAGATGATATTGAAGAAGGGTTGATTTTAACTTGTCAGGCGCATCCAACCACGGCTATGATTAAAATTGATTTTGATGATGTTTAAAATAAATAGAGGCAATGATTAATGAATATGTCAATGCTGTTTTATTAGGTTTGGGTTTGGCCTTTATGGTCGGGCCTGTTTTCTTTACATTGATTGAAACCAGTATTACTAAGGGCTTTAAGGCAGCTATTATTTTTGATTTTGGAGTGGTACTTGCCGATATTACTTTTATTATAATTGCCTATTTTGGTAGTGTTACACTATTAGGAAAAATTAAAGACGATCCTAGATTATTTTTAATTGGAGGTTTGTTATTGATTGTTTTTGGGCTGTTTACTGTGTTCTATAAAAAGTCTAAAAAAGTTGTCACAGATAAAGAATTGGTTATTGTAGAAAACAATAATTATTTTGGATTTTTTATAAAAGGGTTTTTTTTAAATTTCATCAATATTGGTGTCTTAATTTTTTGGTTGGCCATTGTTATTGCTGTAAGTTCAAATTTTCAAATGGAAGCCTTTAAGATATTTCGGTATTTTGCGATTGTGATTGCTAGTTATTTAATTATTGATACGATAAAAATTATTGCAGCAAAACAATTAAAATCAAAACTGACACCAGTTGTTCTAAGAAAGATACGTCAGCTTTTAGGAATATTTTTTATTATTTTTGGAATGATTTTAGCTGCAAAAAGATTTATTCCAAAAGAAACGATGCAAAAAATTGATAGAGTTTTTGAAATAGAAAACAAATAAATAGTGCGATTAATTTAGGTTGATCCTTATCAATTAAAAATTAGGGAGAGTTAGTTGTTTTGTATTTGTAAATTGTATTTACTTGCCACTTTATTAAAGACTTCCATTTTATTTTGATTTTTTAGATCGTTATACATGTATCCAATTTTTTTTGCAGCATCGGCTCTGTAAGGTGATTTTTGTTTGGCATAAATAGTATATGCATGAATTAAATTGTCGAGTCCAGCTTCTTGCTGATTATTGGTGTATAAAATAAGACCTAAACCATAATATCCTTCAGGGTCGTCTTTGTAGATATTTATAAATTTATTATAGTATAAAATAGCGGCATCAAATTCTTTGTTCAGATTGTAGGTAACGGCAATATTCATCAATGGTAATCTACCATTAGGATTTATTTGCAAAGATTTTTTATAAGCTTTTATCGCTTCTTGGTATTGATTGGTTTTCCTGTAAGAAACACCTAAATTATCCCATGCAAATGCGAATTTATGATCTATCTCAATAGCTTTGGTGAATTTTGTAATAGCCATGTCATAATTGCCTTCATCTAAATACTCCAAACCATCGTCATAGGCTAATTGTGCCAAAACATTTTCTGAATTTGCATGATTAAAATCTTTATTCTCAGCAAATGATAATTGTTTTAAGGCGTCACAATTTTCAACCAAATACGCCTCTATTTTTATATAACCTTTATTTTCCAATTGGATTTCAGAAATATCTTTTTCAGTTTTATTTACATCTGTTTTCAAATTACTTACAATGGAAGAAGCTATACAATTTTTAATCGCCTCGTTCTTTGTATCCGTTTCTGTATTAATTTGTGCAATACAATCACAAGCATCATCAGCTATGTTTTGTACATAGTCTTTATTTTCATTTTGGCTGTATCCGTAAAAAAAGGTTAAAAAAAGTATTAAGCTAATTATTTTCATGTGTCTAATTTTTAATCTTTATAGGTGACACATGCTGCCTGCCTGCCGCAGGCAGGTTTGCTATTAGTCACCCAATCAAGTTGGGTGCAGGCTATTACCTTATGTGTCAAAATTTGAGATGCTCGTTTCATGTGTCATTGTTAAATTCCTGTGCTTCCAAAACCGCCTTTTCCGCGTTTGGTTTCATCTAAAACGTTTACTTCATGCCATTTAGTATGTACGTATTTTGCAATTACCATTTGAGCCACTCTATCGCCGTCATTTATTGAGAAATTATCGTTAGATAAATTCACCAATATCACACCAATTTCACCTCTGTAATCCGCATCAATTGTTCCCGGTGCATTTAAAACTGTAATGCCGTGTTTTGCAGCCAAACCACTTCTAGGCCTAATTTGGGCTTCAAATCCTTCAGGTAGAGCAATATGCAAACCTGTTTTTACAATGGATCTTTCTAGTGGTTTTAATGTAATTGTTGCTGATAAATTTGCTCGTAAATCCATCCCTGCAGATGCCATGGTTTCATAACTCGGGGTAGGGTGATCGGACTTGTTAATTATTTTAATTTCCATTTTTTAAAATTTGTTTAATTTCAGTTTTTTCATTCCATAAAGTAAAACCTACAAACCCAAATACAAATACAATTGACAATAATATATTGCCCCTAAAGATGGTAAAAGAGAAATAAGACAAACCAATGGAAAGCATTATGTATGTAAATACTTTTTTAATGTTATAAGGAATAGTATAATGTTTTTTACCGTAATAATAGGATGCTATAGTCATAAAAACATATGCTGATAAGGTTGCAATTGCCGAGGCCATAAATCCAATTATTGGGATAAATACGATATTAATCCAAATGGTAATAATTGCTCCTATCAGAGAAAAATACATACCGTATTTGGTTTTATCGGTTAACTTAAACCAAACCGATAAATTATAATAGATACCTAAAAATAAATTGGCCAATAAAATTATAGGAACAATAAATAAGGCTTGATAATATTCTTCTTTACCCAATAAAATATTGGCAAAATTGTCAATAAAAGCAATAATAATTAACATAAAAAAAGCGCCAATAATGGTAAACCAAACCAGTATTTTTGCATAAATTTCTTTGGCATTTCTATCTTTGGCTTTATTAAAGAAAAAGGGTTCAGCTCCTAATCTGAATGCCAAGATAAAAAGCGTCATAAATACACCTAATTTATAGCTTGCGGCATAAATACCCATTTGTTCTTTTCCTAAATATTTGTCTATTAGTAGTTTGTCTAGGTTTTCATTTGTTACATATGCTAAACTACTAATCAGTATAGGCAAACCATAATTTAACATTTTATAGAGTAATTTTTTATCAAATGACCATTTGAGTTTTAGTACTATTGGCAGTAACAATATAAAGGTGGTCGCACTCGCAATTAAACTGGCAATAAATATATAGACAACCAAAGTGTTTTGATCAAAATGATCTATAATTAATTGAGGTGCAAATTTTTTGTTTTTTAAGGCATAAGGTATGTAGGCCAAAAAATATAAATTTAAAAAAGTATAAATTGAAATATTGAGAATTTTAAAAAATGCAAATTTTATTGGCCTGTTACTTACTCTTAAATAAGCATAGGGTATAACAACAAAAGTATCAAAAACGGTTACCAAAATTAGAATTTGAAAGTATAATGGGTTGGTAAAACCTAAAAATGATGCTATCGATTCACTGTAATACAGTGTAGTTATCAAAAATAACAAGGTCGTGAATAATATGCTAATAAAGGAGGTTGAGATTACTTTGCCTTTATTTTTTTCTTTGGTGAAAAACCTAAAAAAAGCAGTTTCCATACCATAGGTGAGTAATGCATTGAAATATGCTGCATATACAAAATATATAGTGTTTTCGGCATATTTATCTGAGCTTAAAGAGTTGGTGTGTAGTTTTACTAAAATGATGTTGATTGCCCTAGGTAAAACGGCGGCAATTCCGTAAATGATTGTATCTTTAAAAAACCGTTTTAATGTGCTCAAGATTATGGATTAAATTTTTACGAATGTAAAGAAAAATGAATTAACATCTAAAACTTAAGATTTAAAAAACTTTCATTTCATAAAAAAACCCTTACAAATATTTGTAAGGGTTCTACATATTATAAAAATAAATATTATGCTTCTATTGGTTCAATAGAAACGTAGGATCTATTATCTTTTTTCTTAGTAAATTTTACAATACCATTAACTTGTGCGTGTAATGTATGGTCTTTTCCCATATATACATTTTCACCTGGATGATGTTTTGTACCTCTTTGACGAACTAAAATGTTACCAGCGATAGCACCTTGACCTCCAAATATTTTTACACCTAATCTTTTCGATTCGGATTCTCTACCGTTCTTAGAACTACCTACTCCTTTTTTATGAGCCATGATCTAAATTTTTAAATGATTAAATTATTTTTTTGTGCTTTCTTTTTTAGCGGCTGTCTTTTTAGCGGCTGTCTTTTTAGGAGCTTCTTTTTTAGGAGCTGTAGCTTTTTTTGCTACTGGTTTTTTAACATCTTCAGCTGGCTTTGCCTCTTTTTTAGGAGCTGCCTTTTTTGCCGGAGCTTTTACTGAAATACTTTCTATTTGAATTTCAGTTAAAAATTGACGATGGCCATTTTTTACTTTGTATCCTTTTCTTCGTTTCTTTTTAAAAACGATTACTTTATCACCTTTTAGGTGACCAAGAATTTTTGCAGTTACTACTGCACCTTTTATAGCTGGGGCGCCAACAGTGATTTTTCCATCATTCATTAAAAGAACGTTGTCAAAAGAAACTTTTGAACCTTCTTCATTTTGCAAACGATGTACAAATACCTTTTGGTCTTTTGCTACTTTAAATTGCTGCCCTGCTATCTCTACAATTGCATACATAAATTTATGTTTTTCGCTTTATTAATTTTATTAATAGGTTGCCTGTCAAAATAGGCGGGTGCAAATATACATCTTTTTATTAAATTGGAAAAACTTTTTTAAGCCATACCTTGTGCTATAACTTAGTTGATTTGAAATAGGTTAAATACATCTATTTTCCTTTGTTACTGAGGTAAATACCTAATAGGATTAGTCCACCAGCAAATAATTGATCTACATGTAGTTTTTCTCCATCTATGACACCCCAAAATATGGCAACAATTGGAATTAAATAGGTAACAGAGCTTGAAAATATAGGCGATGCAATTTGTACTAGTTTATTGAATAATGTTTTTGCCATTGCCGTACCAAATATAGATAGCAATAAGATATAAAATAATGGCACTTTTGCGTTTTGTACATTTTCTATTGTAATAAAATTAGTTCCCCACAATATAAAAATGGCAGGAATAATGAGTATCATAAAACTACCTGTAGTTATTGCTAAGGCGCTAAGGTCATTTAAATGTTTCTTTAAAATATTTATATTAAAGGCATAGCCCATTGATGCTAAGACAATAAAAAGGGAGAAATAATAATTTTGATTTGGATGTAGAGCGGCACCTTTAAAAATTAAGATTGTTGCACCAATTAAACCAATGATTATTCCGATAAGTTGTTTTCTTAAAAAGGGAATTCCGAAAAATAGAGTTCCAGCTATTAAGGTATTCAATGGAGTTAATGAATTTAGTATGGAAATTATGGAGCTATCAATATTTTGAATTGCATAAGCAAATAGAAATACCGGAAAAAATGTACCTAAAAGTGCTGTTATAAAAATGTAATACCATTGTTTTTTTGTGATTTTAAATAAAGTTCTATAACCAACACTAAACAATATAAGTGCAGAAAAAATAACTCTCAAAGCTCCAACTTCAATAGGTGTCAATATAATTAAAGCTTTTTTCATTAAAATGAATGAACTGCCCCAAATAATGGAAAGTATGATTAAGTAGAACCATCGTTTTTGCTCGCTGTTCATGTATTGGCTATTTTATTTGATGTATAATCTTAAATTATAAAAAAGCATAGTTGAAAGTAATTATTATATAAGTGAAGTTAGTGTTTTTTATTGTCTATTTAGGAATACACCATAGAATGAAAAAGCAATATGTTACAGTATATTTTATTAAAAAATGAAAATTACAACTAGAGAACTCTTAAATGAAATAAATTTAATGGACTATTTTATTGAAAATGGGTTATATTTGTTATAAACAATTTATAAATCCTAACCTTAAAATTTATTAAAAATGAAATTATTTAAAAGCATTATTACAGTTTTACTGATTACGGTAATTGTCGTTTCTTGTAAAACAGATAAAAAAGAAACAGAAACTGTTATAGAAGAACAAGTAGAAGAAGTATCTGAAACTACGCAAGATGATCATATGAAAGAAGGTGATATGTCTAATGAAGTGATGTCAACTGAAAAGATGACAGGTGAAGAAGAAAATGTTGTTGAAGAAAAAGTTGAAGAAGAAGTTGTTGTTGATCATAGTATTTCTGTTGTTTATCCAAAAGACTCAAAATTAGCCAAACAAGTAGATACAACAATTAAACGATTGATTAAAGACAATCCATCATTACAATCGTATTTTAATACTGCAAAAGGTTTTGTTATTTTTCCAGTGATTACAAAAGCAGGATTAGGTATTGGTGGCGCCGGAGGAAAAGGATTGGTATTCGAAAACAAATCAGTAATTGGAAGGGCTAGTTTGGCTCAGGCAACATTTGGTTTACAAGCTGGCGGTCAACAATATGAGGAAGTTATATTTTTAGAAAGCAATGAAGCCCTAGATAAATTTAAAGCTGGAAAAGTCAAATTTTCAGGACAGGCTTCAGCAGTGGCTCTTAAAAAAGGAGCGTCATTTGATATTGCATATCAAAACGGAGTAGCTATATTTACTAAGGTAAAAGGTGGTATAATGGCAGAAGCTTCAGTTGGAGGTCAAAAATTTAAATATAAAGATGGGATTTAATTTTTAAATAAAATGCTATACATATCATAAAAACTAATTAAAACCTTTTTAAATGAAAAGTATTAAATTATTAATTGTATATCCGTTTAATGTCCACTGGCTGTAATGCTTGCTACAACTAGTCTGTCAAAGATTCGTTCTCCAAAATACCTTCGGTTGAGTTTATATACAAACTCATTGAGGTATAATTGCAAATACTTTTTCTTGATTTTATGATATGTGCCTACGAAATTTCTTTTGGCATTACTTATGGCAATATGCACCCATTTAAGAGTTTCTTTAGTGGTCTGTTCATTTGATTTTTCGGTCATATGTATTTCCACATAGTCGGCTATATTTACATATGATGTACTCTTATCGGTAAAAACTATAGTTTGTTCATCATCGATAGCTTCTTGAAAAGTATCATCTGTACCATCTGCTTTATGATCCTGAAGAACCTTAGCTTTAAAATACCTGCATTGCCTATCTACTTTCCCTGTATCAATATCTTCAAGAATGGTGCTTTCTGCCATAATCATTACATTTGACTTGGTTTTACTACCACGACCAGCCTTTTGAGTTTTATGGGCTTGCTCTGAAGCTTCTATGGTAAAATAACCTTCATCCATTTCTATCATTCCTTCCAAAGTGTAACGATCATCACGTTGTCCCATAGCTTTACGCAACTTATGAACCATTGCCCATACTGGCTCATAACGTTTTAATCCTAATTGACGCTGTATCTCCTTGCTAGAAAACCCCTTCTTGGTAGTGCTCATCAAAAACATAGTCTTATACCATATCATAAAGGATAACTTAGAACTTTCCATTATCGTCCCGCTGCGAAGTGATGTCCTAGAATTACAGGCTTTACACTGATAACTCCATTTATTAACTAACCAATAGTGTTCGGTTCCTTGGCAACGTTTACAAATAACCCCTTCATGGTCTCTTTGGGATTTAAAATGAATTCTGCAACTTTTTTCATCTGTAAAATGAATTCCAAAACTAAATATATTCATTATTAACTATTTTAAAATCAAATAAATATACGATATTTTAATTGAGTTAGGACTATTTACGGATATACAAAATTATTATTTGTATTTGCAATTATAAGCATATTTGCAGTTTCCTGTAAAGAAACAAATAAAGAAGAAATGAATGATAGCAGCGAAGCTGTTGAAGTGGTTGATGAAAGTACTGATGCGGGTCAAGAAAATAGTGAAGTTGTTAGCGAAAGTGTAGCATCTGATGCCGAAGAAGCTAAAAAAACTCTTGAAAAAAGCGTTGTTGGAGCCACACATGATGTGGAAAGTCTAGATGTAGACGATACCATAATGGTTGAAGCCATGGCAGATACTCCAGTTGTGTATCCAGGTTGTGAAGGAAGTGCTGTAGAAATTAGAGCGTGTTCCATAGATAAATTCAAGAAATTTATAAAAGGTAATATTGATCCTGATTTGGCGAGAAACCTAAATTTAAGTCCGGGAGCTCATCCTATTAGATCCTTGGTGAGAATTGATACAGATGGTGTTGTGTCGGTTTTAAAAGTTCAAGCCAAACAAGAAGGATTAGAAAAGGAAATGATTAGAATAGTTAAAAAATTACCAAAAATGACTCCTGCTACCAAAGGTGGTAAGCCTGTGAGTGTATCATTCATTGTTCCTATAGATTATGAAGTAAGAGATTAAATATACATCTATAATTTTGATTGGATGTTTTAAAAAACCTGAAATTTATTTCAGGTTTTTTTGTTTCTGGTTCAGAACTAATATCAAAACTTTAGATTTACTTCAGAATCTTTGTGTTATTTGCACTTTAACAAAAATTTAACTTATAATTTATTACTATGAAATTAATCAAAGGACTATTTGCAATTGCTATTGTTAGCTTAATTGCGGTATCATGTGATGATACAAAAAAGGCAGCAGAAAAAGATTTAAATAGTGCTGTTGAGGCAGTACAAGGCGCAGTAGAAGCAACAGAAGAAGCTGCAAGTGATGCAGTTGATGCTGCTAATGAAACCGCAGATAAAGCTAGCGACGCTGCAAATAAAGCTGTGGAGGCGGCAGGTGAAGCAATAGACTCAGTTAAAGCTGGTGCCGAAAAAATAATTGACTCTGCAAAAATTATCGTGGATAACAAATAAAAAATGTAATTTCAACTGTTCAAAAGAGGATAAATCTTATGGCAGTAGCTGTAAAGCTCAATTACATTATTTAATTGAAATAAAAGACTACCATTTGGTAGTCTTTTACTATGTTTTAAACTGTAATTTTCTTCCGCAAAGTAAAGTATAAAAACAACAAGCTAATAAAGAACAACAAACCTGTGAGTTGGTGTAGAACCCCTAAAAATAAAGGGATTCCTGTTTTTATTTTTATTAAAGTTAAAATACCTAATACAACCTGAAAATAAACAATAATATACGAGGTAGTGAGCCATTTGATGGCGGTTGTATGTAAATAGTTTCTTTTCTTGAAATAGTAATAAATGGTAATGGCTAAAATAATATAAGCCATAAGTCTGTGTAAGAATTGTACCAAAGCAGGAGCAAAGGCATAGCTGTCATAATTGGTTAAATTATGGAGGGTCCAATTACTTGAATCTAGTAAAACCCTAGGGATAATCGCGCCGTTCATAGATGGCCAGGTAGGGAAATATAAACCTGCTTTCATGCCCGACATGAGCCCTGCTATTATCAACTGAACAAATGTTAATATCAATAAAATTACAACAAATTTACATTGGTTCTTATTGCTTTTATTTTCTAAATTATATACGTCGGCAATAGTTTTAACCATGGCAGCAATCGTTAAAATGGCGAGTATAAAATGCAAAGTCAATTTATAGGCATTTACCCACGGTCTGTTTACTAAGCCACTTTGCACCATAATCCAACCTGCCGAAGCCGTTAAAGCCGTTAAAAGCACAACGAGTAACAGCCTTTTAATTAAATACCAATTTATAATTTTTCTTATAATGAAAAAGACAAATGGAATTAAGAAAATAAGGCCTAACATTCTAGCCCAAAGGCGATGAAAGAACTCCCAAAAGTAAATGAACTTAAAATCTTTTAAAGTAAAGCTAGCATTGATCTTGTGAAATTGTGGAGTTTGCTTGTATAAATCAAAAGCATCAAGCCATTCTTGTTTGCTCAATGGAGGGATAACACCGGTAATTATATCCCAATTTGTTATAGATAATCCAGATCCAGTAAGTCTAGTAATTCCGCCAAGAATAACTTGACCTATAAGCATTAATAAGCCTATAATTAGCCAAAATCTGATTGTTTTATTGTATTTATATGATCTCAAGGGGCTAGTTTTATTCTTTCCAGTTTAAGGATTCTATTAGGTGAATTATATCTTTATGCAAGTGATTTATAGCTGGTTTTATTGAGTCGTAATTTGGTTTAATATTAAAATATACTGCACCTGTAATAAAATTTTTAGTGCTGTCGGTAACATGAAATTGTATTGGTGAAGCAGCGTTTCCAGTAACTTCAAATATTGCTCCATAAATATTTCTTGCTTCGTTTTTGTATGGAACAGAGCTTATACCATCAGCTTTTATTGCATGATTAAAGGTTAACTTTTCAGCCTCTAGAAATAATTCTTTTAAATTATTTTCAATTGGTCTGTATGTTAAATTGATACTCGCTTTTAATTTTGGATATTCAATATTCATCCAACATTTTTCATTGGTTTGTATATTAGCTTCTGTTGCAGCCTCAAAATTATATGGGCAATTTGTATTTGTAGCCATGTAATTTGAGGTTTTATATTCCAATCTTAAATGTGCCTTGGGTTTAGGAATTACATCTTCTTTGCAGGAGGTAATTACCGAGGTGGCCAAAATTAATATAAATATTATTTTTAAGAGATTCATGCTAATTTACTTTTGGTAAAGTTACTTTTATTTGTTTTATTCTTTTTTTATCAATCCCCTCAATTTTAAAGGTAAAATCTTGAAATTTTATTTTTTCATTTATGAATGGAAATTTTCCTGTAATTTCTAATATAAAGCCAGCAAGAGTTTCTGCTTCAAATTTGTTTTCTTCAAAAAGGGTATCGTCAATTTGTAAGACCTTATAAAAATCTTTTAAGGTTGTTTTGCCTTCAAAAACATAATTAAAAGCATCTAGTTTTGAGTAAGATAAGTCGTTTTGATCAAATTCACCCGAAATATCTCCAACAATTTCTTCTATAATATCTTCTAAAGTAATTAAGCCAGAAGTCCCACCGTATTCATCAACTACAATGGCCAAATGATTTTTTATATCCTGAAATTCTTTTAAAAGGTCATCTAATTTTTTGTTTTCGGGTACAAAAAAGGCTTCTCTCATTATTTTTTGCCATTCAAATGTATTTTTATGGATATGAGGGATAAGATCTTTTGCATATAAAATGCCAGTAATGTTATCTATATTTTCATTGTATACCGGTATTCTCGAATGTCCATGTTTAATGATTTGTTCAATTACCGATTTAAAATTTTCATCATCCGATAAGGCAAAAATATCCATTCGAGGACACATTATTTGAGAGGTTTCTGTATTTCCAAAATTTACAATGCCCTGCAATATTTTTTTTTCTTCTTTTGTAGTTGCCCCTGTAGAGGTTAGTTTTAGAGCTTGAGATAAAGTTTCTACCGAAAGATCACTTTGTTTTTTGCTTAATTTTTTTTCCAAAAAGCTTGTCATTTTAAGTAAAAAATAACTTACAGGGCTTAATAATGTATTAAGAAACTTCATGGGTTTGGCCATTTTTGCGGCAAATTTCATAGCATTTCTGTTGGCATAAATTTTAGGAAGTACTTCACCAAAAAGTAATATTAAAAAAGTAACGAAAACAATTTCTAGTGAAAATTTTAATACGCTGGATGCTATATTTCCAAAGAAGAAATCACCAATATAAGTAAACAAAATAATGAATAGAATATTAATAAAATTATTTGAAATTAATATGGTAGCAAGTAATTTTTTTGGATTTTCTAACAATTCACTCACTAAATCGTATTTTGTAGCATCATTTTTTTTTAAATCGGTTTTAGATATAGAGAAAAAGGCCACTTCAGTACCTGAGATTATGGCTGACAATAACAATAAAATTATTAGGGTAATAACACCATAAATTACAGGCCAATTTAAACTGAGTGTCAAAAATATATTCGTGGGTTCTGGATCCAAGGATGCTTTTTTAAGTTAAAATTTAAAAAGGTAAATCATCAGTTTTACCATCTAAACTACTGTCTTTCTCTAAAGGTTTTTCAACAGCGGCTTCAGAATTTTGTTTTTTCGGATTATTAAATTCTTTTTTTGTTGTTAAAAAGGTCATATCAATAACGTGAATTTCGGTAGAATATCTTTTTATACCATCTTGTTCCCATTGTCTGGTTTTGATTCTGCCTTCAACAAAAACCCGGTCACCTTTACTTAAATATTTTTCACAAATTTCGGCTAATTTATTACGAACAACAACATTATGCCATTCGGTGGTAGTTATTTTTTCTCCGGTTTGTTTGTTGGTATAACTTTCATTGGTTGCAATTGGGAATCTCCCAAGTGAATTGCCACCCTCAAAATAATGCATTTTCACTTCATCGCCCAAATGACCAATTAACATTGCTTTATTTAATGAATTTGCCATAAGTAATAGTTTTATTATTCAAATATAGTGCAATTTTTCAAGCACTTTTTTTAAAATGATCAACAAAATTTTGAATTAAGGTTGGTACTGCAAAATTACTTAAGTTTTGCCATAAAACAGCTTCTTTTAGATGGGTTTTTAATTCCACAATCCAAAAAGTCGTGTACAGGTGTTGGTGAGTGAGTTTGTGAACAATAGGTTTTGGATTGAATTTTAATATTTTAAAGGATTGATTCTGCAAAATATCTTGAAAAATTGGTGCTTCCATTATTTGGTTAACCTCTATAATGTCAAACGATTCGTAAAGAGGAAATTGATATAGGTTTCTCCAAATATCATTCCCATTTCTTTGTTCAATATATGTTTGTTCATGCTTGTTATTGATGACTATAAAATTAAAAATTCGTTTTTTTATTTTTATTTTATTTGTTTTTACAGGGAACTTATGTATTTCACTATTCTTTAAAGCAATACAGCTAGTGTTTAATGGACAGTTTGAACAATCAGGATTTTTTGGCTTACACATCAATGCGCCAAATTCCATAATTGCTTGATTGTGTGTACCAGGATTTTTTGGGTTGATTAGTATTTGAGCCAATTGCTTGAATTCTTTGATCCCTTTTGAGGAGTTTATTGGTGTATTGATACCAAAGTATCGTGATAATACCCTGTACACATTTCCATCAACTGTAGCTTCAGGTAAATCAAAACAAAAAGATGCTATTGCCGAGGCAGTATAATCACCAATACCTTTTAATTTTTTTAATGCGTTATAGTTGTTCGGAAATTTACCATCTAATTCGTTACTTATATAAAGTGCTGTTTTGTGTAAATTTCTTGCTCTTGAATAATAGCCTAACCCTTGCCAAAGCTTTAATATTTGTTTTTCATCTGCTTTGGCTAAATCATAAATTGTATCAAATTTTTTAACAAATTTTAAATAATATGACGTGCCTTGAATTATTTTAGTTTGTTGTAAAATAATTTCAGATAACCAAATTAAATAGGGTTCTTTTGTTTTCCGCCAGGGTAAGTCACGTTTATTTTTTAAATACCACAGTATTAATATATTAGAAAACTCAAGGTTTTTGTCCATTTTACAATACTACAATTAATTTATCTAATTAAATTTTAATGATTTAGCTTTCTGAAATTGATTAAATGTTTTATATTTGCCGACTCTAATTAGAGGATTTAAATAACATATAAATATATTAAAATGACAAAAGCAGAGATCGTAGCTAATATTTCAGAAAAGTCTGGTATTGAAAAAGCGGATGTTTTAAGAGTAGTTGAAGATTTAATGGTTGAGGTAAAAGATTCATTAAATAAAGGAAATAATGTTTATTTAAGAGGTTTTGGAAGCTTTATTGTTAAAAAAAGAGCTGAAAAAACTGGTAGAAATATTTCTAAAAACACAACTATTAAAATACCGGCACACAACATTCCAGCGTTTAAACCTGCAAAAGTATTTGTAGAAAGCGTGAAAAATAGTGTACCAGTAAAGTAATAAAAATCAAATAATTCAGTTTAGATTATGCCAAGCGGTAAAAAAAGAAAGCGCAGTAAAATTTCTACGCATAAGCGTAAGAAAAGAAGTAGACAAAATAGACATAAAAAGAAAAAATAACAAATAGGTGAGCAATCACCTATTTAATTTATACTTACTAAGTTTATTAAGTTCATTGACATAGAATTTGTTGAAAAACAAATTTGTTGGTTATAAAAAAATAACCTGTATAAATTTTTATTAATCTATCTACCCTAAAATTAATAGATCATATTTTGATTTGTTTAAATTGGGTTAGGTGCAAAAAAATATAACAGAGTGAAAACAGAATTAATAATAAGATCGAATTCCTCAGATATAGACTTTGCCTTATTAATAGATGGAAAACTTGTTGAATTACATAATGAAACTTTGGATAATAACTTCTCAGTTGGAGATGTGTTTTTAGCCAAAGTAAGAAAAACATTATCAGGTCTAAATGCAGCATTTGTAAATGTTGGAAGTGAAAAAGATGCATTTCTACATTATCATGATTTAGGCCCTCAATTATCATCTTTAAAAAAATATTCACAACAAGTAAGCACAGGTAAAAGAAAAGAATTCACTTTAAAAAATTTCCGTATTGAAAAAGATATTGATAAGAACGGAAAAATTGATGATGCAATAAAATCGGGTCAAAATTTATTGGTTCAAGTTGTAAAAGAACCAATTTCTACAAAAGGTCCAAGAATAAGTTCAGAACTTTCAATAGCTGGGCGATATTTGGTTTTAGTACCATTTTCAGATCGTGTTTCGGTTTCTCAAAAAATTACGAACACCAAAGAGAAAGAACGATTGAAAAGATTGGCACAAAGTATTAAACCGAAAGGTTTTGGTGTCATATTACGTACGGTTGCAGAGGGAATAAAAGTTGCTGAATTAGACAAAGATTTGCAATATTCAGTACAGCGATGGGTAAATATGTGTAAGCAATTACCCAATGCCATTGCACCGCAAAAAATTCTTTCAGAATTAAACAGAGCATCATCAATTTTAAGAGATGTATTTGATGAATCATTTACGAGTATAACAACGAATGATGCTACTTTACATCAAGAAATTATTGATTATCTTGAAAGAATTGCTCCAGATAAAAAATCAATTGCAAAATTATATAAATCAAGAGTTCCGATTTTTGATTTTTATGGTATAGAAAAACAAATAAAGTCAGCTTTTGGTCGAACTGTTTCGATGAGAAAAGGTGCTTATTTAGTAATTGAGCATACTGAGGCATTACACGTAATTGACGTGAACAGCGGAAATCGCTCAAACAGAGCCAATTCACAAGCCGATACAGCATTAGAAGTAAATTTAATTGCAGCAACAGAAATTGCGCGGCAATTACAACTTCGTGATATGGGTGGTATAATAGTTATAGACTTTATTGATATGCATATTGCCGATCACAGAAAAAAACTCTTTGATCATTTACGCAATGCAATGAAAGGATCTAGAACGAAGCACAAAATACTACCACCTAGTAAATTTGGTTTAATACAAATAACTCGTCAAAGAGTTAGGCCTGAGAGAGACATTAAAACAAAAGAAGAAAACCCAAACAAAAATGGTGAAGTAGAAGCACCAATTGTTTTAATTGATAAAATTGAATTTGATCTAAATAAGATTATTGAAGGAAATAAAAAAGAAATTGTACTTCATGTACATACTTTCATTGCTTCACATCTTACTAAAGGATTAAAATCAATTCAGATGCAATGGTTTTTGAAATACAAAAAGTGGATTAAAATAATACCTAGAGATGCTTTTCCATATTTAAAATATCAATTTTATGATGAAAATGATAAGTTAATAAGGTAAAAATATATCATAAAGCCTGCTTAGAAAAGCAGGCTTTTTTTATGCCTTTTTTTAAAATATACACAAAATTTTAAAAGCATTTTATTCGACTAACTAAAAAATTAAAATTAATTTTTTAGTTAGTCGAACCTGCCTGACGGCAGACACAATGTCAATAATTAAGCTTTTTTTGCTAATCCACTTCCCTAAAGGGTGTCAAAAATGTTAAGCATGCAATGAGCTTCCCTTTAGGGATAGGGTAAAAAATCATTAAAAGAGAATTACGACTCCTATTTATTGGGTCTAGGGCTCGCCCTAAGGTTTAATACTTTTTATTTAATAAATTTCTTTATTAAAACTTGTGAATTATCTAACTTGGCATAAATAATAAAAACACCGTTTTTTAAAATATTGTGATGAACAATTAAAATATCTTCATTTTTTTCATTGACTTCTAATAACTTTCTACCTAATAAATCATATATAATTAAAGACCTTATAATACTATTTTTTGAAGTTTTTACTCGTAAAGTTCGATCAGAGGAGTTGTTAATTATAAGTGTTTCGGATGCATTATTTATTTCTTCTAAATTTAAAATAGAATTGATGAATTTTAGTAGAAATCTATTTTGAATCAAGCCCTTTTGTTGCACTGTAAATGTATAATCACTCTCACTTAAATTATGTGTTATATTCAATAGTTTATCTTCCAAATATATTTTCTGGTTGTTTAAGTTTCCTTCTAAATGATCAATACCAATATTTAATATTACCGGCTCTTCTATTTTGGAAGTAACTGCAAGAGGTATATTTTCATCTCCTGTAAATAAAGGTAAGCCCTGAATTGCTAACTGTTGTTTGTTTACAAAACTGGAAAAAGAAAAGAAATTATTTCCGCTAAAGCGTAAACCGTCGAAACTAGATTCATAGCCTTTTGTTGCACCATTTAGAAAACCAATTAATATTTGACTATAGACACCCTCTTTATTATATAGGTTTAACCAAATTTTATTTATTGATTTTTTTTCTATTTTCACATTAGTGGTCGGCTTCTTTTGCTTAACTAGTGCATTTTTAAAGAAATTATTATTATCTGTTGCAACCCTCATTTCGTTGTTAAAAACAATATTACCGGCTTGCTTGGCTTCGATAAAAAAGCCTTGACAACTGGCAATAAATTTTGTTGGAAGCACGCCATTTGAATTGGCTTTTACACCCCCTGTATTTACATTAAACATGGCATAATCGTCATCACTATATTTATTTTGATCGATATTGGTATTGTGTGTCCAAAAATAAATATTACTACCAATCATGTTCATATTCACGTTATTATTTAAAAATAATTCGGCATCTATGGCGGATGGATAGGGGTTACCAATTAAATTCCAGTCGTCTTCTTCATTAGCATTGTCGTTACTTAAATAAACAGGTATTGTTAAGTTACCGTTGTTTACATTACCATTAAATATAACTGTTTGGGTGTTTATAAATGGTTCGGTATTTGGAGCCATTGCAGTATAGCCTTTGCCAATTTCCATGGTTTCAGAAGCTTTTTGCCATGCATTTTCATCATCATCATAAGCATCGTTATCGGCATCTAAAAAGTTTTGTGTTTCAAACTTGTAAAATGAATTTTGTGGTGAAGCATAAAAAACTTCTGATAATTGGGCATTTTGTATTGGAGATGACCAATAGGTATAATCCATGGGTTTAAAAGGAGTGGTAGTTTTATAAACTTTTATGGATCCGTTATTTGTAATATTGCCATCATTATTTATCATGAGTAAAGCGGCTTGATTACGAATAATTAATTCGCCATCAACTTGTAAGTTGTTTTTTATAGAAAGATAGTTGTTGGCATTTATTTCTAAAGTTTTGTTTGTGCTAATAGTTATATTGCAAACTTCTAAATTGCCAAAAGTATTGCTGTTGTAATCTTGATTGATAACAATATTTCTATACATATCGGGTAAGCCGTTGTTCCAGTTGTTGTTAGTGTCATAGCTTGTGCTGCCAACAAAGTGCTCTCCAATTCTCAGGTTGTATCCGGCAATAGCCGAGTCGATATCTAACAAGGTATAAACCAGCCAGTCATTGCTGTTAAAACCTGTATTTGCAATCGCGATTTCGCAGCCATATTTTCTTACAAAACTTTTGTTTGCGCCCCAATTACTTGGGTTTCCAATAATATCGATTTTATTTTCCCAGCAAGTTTCGTCGTTACTTGTTGAAATGACAATGATATCGTTACCATCAAATGTGCAAATATTGGTATTTATTTCATTGCCGTCTAAGGCATAAGCAGGGAATTGTACATTTAGTGAAGCCCGATATTTTAGGGTGCTACCAGCGGCGATACTAGGTATTAATTTTTGGGCAGAAGGATTTATACCAATAGGGTTATTGGCAACAGAATTTCTATAAAGTGCTAAATAATAAAAATTTGCGGCGCTTGGTGTATTGCTAGTATTAGTTATTTCAATCCATTTATTATTGCCCTCACCTTCATAATATTGGCTAATGATTAAAGCACTATTACTCGTGCCCGTACCTTCACCTTGAATTATAAAATTAAACGGACTCTCGGAGGTATCATTATTATTGATTTGTAATAGGGCCGTTTTAATTCCCTTAGCGGATGGTTTGAAGTTGATAACAAAAACAAGACTATCATTTGGAGCGATATTTGAATTTATATTGTTTTCGATATTAAAATCACTAGCGTCGGATCCGGTTAAAGAAACACCAGTGATTTGTAAAGAAGCATTGCCCAAATTTATAATATAAAAAGATTTAGAAAATGTATTATTAGTAGTAGGATCTAAACTTCCAAAATAGGTATTGTTGATAGCACTTGAAAACAAACTACCATCCACAATATCATTCCAATTACCCTGAACCATAATCTCTGGAATAGGGCCGCTACAAGAGGATTGGTGCGTATTTATATTGCTAAGGTCTTCCAAGCCATATATATCCCACTCGGCTTCATTGTATTGATTGTTAGGGTTTTGAATATGACTTTTTCTTCTAAGTGTAATATCTTTTGCAAAATTTGTATTGTCACCAATAAGCCCAATCAAGTCGATTATTTGGTTGTTTTTACGCAATGC
>CAYPHN010000025.1:0-19375 GCA_964410265.1 uncultured Flavobacteriaceae bacterium
AACTTGGGCCTTAATTTTTAAAATTTCTTTACCATTTTCTGTATTGGTAATTAAAACAATCTGCTTTTGTTGTAAATTAGGTTTCTTATAAGAATTAAATTTAACTTTAATTTCACCCGTTTCACCTGGCATAATAGGTTGTTTTGGCCATTCAGGAACAGTACAACCACAGGTTCCTTTGGCAGAAGTAATAATTAATTCTGATTTACCTGAATTTGTAAACTTAAATACTGTTTCAACAATATCACCTTCATTAATAATTCCAAAATCATGTTCGGTTTTATCAAACTTTATTTTTGAACCACCAAACTTAATTTCACTGTCTCTTTCTTTGGCAATTTGTAAGTTTTCCTTATTTACTTTTTTGGATGCATTTTCATTACAAGAAACAAAAAAGAAACCCAAACTTAAAATTGACACTGCAAAAATTTTTTTCATCTTTAAATATTTAAATAATTTTACAAAAATAGAATTTTTTACAACAATCCTCTACCTATTTTCTGTAAACGTTCAGTTTTATTAAAATCTTTTAAAAGTTTGTCTAAAACACCATTAATAAAGTAACTACTTTTAGCCGTTGAGTAATCTTTTGCTATTTCAATATACTCATTAATCGTTACTTTGGTTGGTATCGATGGGAAATACAAAAACTCAATTAAAGCCATTTTAATTAGAATTAAATCAATTTCAGCAATTCTATCCGTATCCCAATTAGGAGTTTTTGCATCAATCTCATCGTTAAACTCGTGGTGATGTAATATGGTTTTTCTAAATAGGTCTATTAAAAACTCTTGATCGTCTTCTTTAACATCCAAACCTTTTAAAGAAAATATATTACCCGTTTTAAATTGTTTAAATGATTTTAATATAGAAGTATTCACTATAGGTAAATCATCTACCCATCCCAAATTAATACTTTCGTAATAATCAATTAATTTTTCATTTGGAGCAATTATTTCTTTAAAAACAACACTTACAAACTCTTTATCTTCCTTTAAGGATGAATTATTTGTACTTATATAATTTTTGTAAGCGATGCTTTTCTTAATTAAGTCCCAAATAACTCTTACGTACTCTTTGTCCTCTTTCCAGTTATCCAGTTTTTTCTGGTTCAAATAACTGTTTATTTCATCACTATTTTCAATAGCGTGAATAAGTTCATTATTAATAAATTTAGAATTTGGGTTCTTATCTTCAGCAGTAGCTAAAAAATTTTTCTTTTTAATTTCAAGATGTTCTAAAGCCAAATTTTTGACATCAACGAATAATCTCAATTGTAAAACATAAAGATCAATTGCCTTTTTAACACTGTATATCAAATATTTTTCTTCCTTGGTCAAATCATCATTTTTTGACTGAAAAATTCCATATACAGTTTGCATCACCTTAATTCGAATATGTCTTCTATTTACCATAATTTGAAAGATCGTAAGTTTTAATTCTTATTAAAATAAAGTGCAAAAATAATATTTTTTTTTGAATCACAGCACCGACCAATAGAAATATATCATTAAAAATATAAGCGAAAAATTATAAAAAGAAACCAATTTATTTATTATGTATCTTCGCAAACACAATAAATTGCGACTATTTAAATGAAGGCATTACAATACTTAAATAAATTTTTTTATAAATATAGGTATCGATTAATTCTAGGTATTTTAATTACCGTAGTGGCAAAAATATTTGTGCTTCAAATTCCACAATTAATTCGTGAATCTTTGAATATTGTTGAAGATTATAACAATAACAAAATTAGTGATCTGGCAATTGTCAAGTCACAACTAATAGTTAATATTTTATATATTATTGGGGCTGCATTAATTTCAGGTTTTTTTACTTTTTTAATGAGGCAAACACTTATTGTTATGTCAAGATTAATTGAGTTTGATCTAAAAAATGAAATTTTTCACCAATATGAACAACTATCTTTAAATTTTTATAAAAAAAACAGAACTGGCGATCTTATGAATCGGATTAGCGAAGACGTTGGTAAGGTACGTATGTATTTTGGCCCTGCAATTATGTACACCATGAACATGCTCGTATTATTTGTTGTTGCCATTGCAAAAATGATGAGTATAGATGCCAAACTAACCATGTATACCTTACTTCCATTACCCGTTTTATCTATTGCGATTTATTTATTGAGTAAAATCATCAATCAAAGGAGTACTGTTGTTCAACAATATTTATCGAAATTAACAACATTTTCACAAGAAATTTTTTCGGGAGTAAATGTTGTAAAAGCTTATGGTATTGAAAAACAAACATCTTACGATTTTAATAATTTGGCTGCTACGAGTAAAGACAAAAACATTTCTCTTTTTAAAGCCCAGGCATTATTTTTTCCGTTAATGATCTTATTGATTGGAATGAGTAATATATTGGTAATTTATATTGGAGGTATGCAATACATTCATGGAGAAATTGAGAATATTGGTATTATTGCCGAATTTATTATATATGTTAATATGTTAACCTGGCCAGTTGCAGTTGTTGGCTGGGTAACATCTATTGTACAACAGGCAGAAGTTTCACAGGGTAGAATCAATGAATTTTTAGAAGAAGTACCTGCAATTCAAAATACTCAAAAAATCGAATCAAATATTCAAGGTTCAATTATTTTTAAAAATGTTTATTTCACTTATGAAGACACCAATATAACTGCCCTGAAAAATGTGAGTTTTAAAATAAAACAAGGGGATACTTTGGCAATTTTAGGTAAAACGGGGTCAGGTAAATCAACCATTACAAGTCTTATTGCGAGGTTGTATGATGTTGAAAAGGGTGAAATTTTAATTGATAATATACCTGTAAAAAATATTCATTTAAAATCATTGAGGGAAAGTATTGGATTTGTACCTCAAGATGCTTTTTTGTTTTCTGATACGATCAAAAACAACATTAAAATAGGTAATGAGGATGCAAGTGATTTAGATATAATTAATTCCGCGAAAGCGGCGTACATACACCATAATATAGATAAATTTAGCAAAAAATACGAAACCTTAGTTGGCGAAAGAGGTGTAACACTTTCTGGCGGACAAAAACAAAGGGTATCTATTGCTAGAGCTTTAATTTCAGATCCTAAAATATTAATATTCGACGATTGCCTTTCTGCAGTTGATACCGAAACTGAAGAGGTAATTTTAAACAACTTAAAAATTGCTTCCAAAGGCAAAACATCAATAATAATTAGTCATAGAACTTCTTCAGTTAAAAACGCGAATTATATTATTGTTCTAAATGAAGGAAAAATAATACAAACTGGTACGCATGATCAATTATTATCAGAATCTGGTTACTACCAAGATATTTATAATCAACAACTTGAAGAAAAGTTAACAAGTCATGAATAACTCGATTCAATTGAATTAAAAAAATTGTTGCATACGTTATTTTATTTTTTATTTTTGTCTAAATAAATCAATAATAAAAAATTATAATTAATATGAACGACAAAGGGTTTGTAGAACAAGAAGAAATTTTTTCTCAGGTTTTAAGAGCTGGTAGAAGAACCTATTTTTTTGATGTAAGAGAAACAAAAGCAGGTGATTATTATTTAACTATAACAGAGAGTAAAAAATTTACTCATGACGATGGTTCATTTCATTATAAAAAACATAAAATTTATTTATACAAAGAAGATTTTAGTGAATTTAGTGAAATTTTAAATAAAGCTACTGACTTTATTGTTAACGAAAAAGGTCAGGAAGTAATTAGTGAACGCCATCAAAAAGATTATCACAAACCAAGTGAAATAGAGAGCAATGGTAGTGAAACCGATGGAAGTGAAACCAATAATACTTCTTCCAAAAACTTTACTGATTTAAGTTTTGAAGATATTTAAAATATAAAAAACCACTCAAAAAATTGAGTGGTTTTTTTTATTTATGAAAGCAAACTTTCTTTTGTTTTTGAATTAGAAAACAAACCTTTGTTCAATAAATTCAATACTGATATTTTATCAGATGTTTTCACCAAAAACGAAAGATTATATTTACTTCCGCCATAAGATATCATTCTTATTGGAATGTCTTTTATGCAATTAAAAATTGACGAAGTTACTCCCTTTTTATTTTGAGCCAAATCACCTGCAATACAAATTATACTCAAATCAGAATCAATCTCTATATTACCAAATCCGTTTAATTCTTGTACAATTTTATTTAACTGTCTGGTATCATCTATGGTTAATGAAACTGCAACCTCAGAGGTTGTAATCATATCAATTGAAGTTTTGTTTTGTTCAAAAACTTCAAATACCTTTTTTAAAAAACCATAGGCCATTAGCATACGATATGATTTTATTTTAATTGCTGTGATATTATCTTTGGCAGCAATAGCTCTGATTTTTAATATCTTAGCTTTATTATGAATTAAAGTACCTTTCGCTTCAGGTTTGAAAGTATTTTTAACCAAAACAGGAATGTTTTTTTCTTTTGCAGGAATTATACTTTGTGGGTGTAATATTTTCGCACCAAAATAAGCCAACTCAGCCGCTTCATCAAAAGAAATTTCTTCGATTGAAAAAGTTTGATCTACATATCGTGGATCATTATTATGCATACCATCAATATCCGTCCAAATTTGAATTTGATCCACCGAAAGTGCCGAACCAATCAAAGATGCGGTGTAATCACTTCCTCCTCTTTTTAAATTATCTATTTTATTTACATGATTTTTACAAACAAACCCTTGTGTAATAAACGTTTTTGTATTAGAATGTATATTCACTATTTTAGTTAACTTTTCTTGAATTACATCTATTTGAGGCTCACCCATACTATCAATTCTCATAAAGTCTACAGCTGAAATGAGGTCTGATTTAACATGCAATTCTTCCAATAATAATTGAAACAATTGCGTTGAAACCATTTCGCCTTGAGCCAAAATTATCTTTTCTTCATTTTCTGAAAAAGATAGGCTTAAAAAATCTCGTATCAACTGATCATGCGTTTTGATCATTGCCGTTGCTTTGATTACATTTACTTCATGGTGATATAAATTTTGAGCCACATTTCTATATTTTTCAAGTAATTGATTCATCTCTAATTTTGCCTCATTTTTGTTTTTTAAAAAAAGTAGATTTGCAATTTTTTGTAATATATTGGTAACACCAGACATGGCCGATAAAACCACAATTTTAGTGCCCTTAGTATTATTAACTATATTGGCAACCTTATGCATATTCTCAACCGATCCAACCGATGTACCTCCAAATTTTAAGACTATCATAGTGTAAATTTTAAGCAAATATTTGTTATTTATTTGAATTCAATAAATTTTTTAAATATATTTACATATTATAACAAATTGTTTAATTTGCAACAATGAAAACTATTCAAGAAACCGTAGAAACTATTATTAAACGAACTCCGTTTATAGAAGAGGCTATGCAAGAAAAACTCATCAATGTATCGTCATTGGCAAGAGTAATTCAACCTGAAGTGGAGCAACTATTAAATAAAAAAGTGAAGCCAGGTGCCATTATGATGTCTATCAATCGTATTTCACCTGTTAATATATTGAGGATTAGAAAAAACATCAAATCTTTTTCGTTAAAATTGGGTGATTTTATTGTTCGATCAGATCTATTTGACTACACATTTAAAAACTCGAATACTTTACACAAACAAATATCTATGATCTTTGCAAAAATTGGTAGTAACAGAGAATCTTTTTTTACTGTTTCTCAGGGTATTTTTGAAACCAATATAGTGATAAGTTCCAACTTAAAAGAAGAGATAGAAAAAGATTTTGCAAGTGAAGAGTTAATCCATTCTATGTCGAAATTGGCTTCAATTACCATAAAATTACCGAAAACTAATATCGATCAATCCGGAATTTATTACTTCATACTAAAACAATTAGCATGGTCTAACATTCCAGTTCAAGAAATAATTTCAACAACACATGAAATTACTCTAGTTGTTAAAGAAAATGACATCAATAAAGCTTTTTCAATTTTAATTGATTTGAAAAAATCATAGCATATTTAGCGTAATCTTTGATTATATTTTTGTTGAAAAAATCTAAAGTACATAAATAATTTATAATTCACTTCAATACCATAATCTATATTGGGAAGGTAGTCAATTACTTGTTCATATAAATTAGAGTTGTATAATGCTGGTTGAGTCACTCTATTATTCCATTCAATAACATTTAAATAATTTCTATAAGCAAGTGTAGTATTTGCATAGAACCACATTGGTCTTTGTGTTACTAACCAGGCTTCAAAACCAACTTCAATAATTAATATTTCATATTCTAGTTCTTCATTTACAATTCTAATAGTATCATTTACCGAATCGGTTGGAACAATATCACTCACTTTAGTAGTCTTTTGAGAAGAATTACAACTATATAAAATAAAAATTGACAAAAAAGAAATTATAATATATTTCATAATGATAGTCTTAAACATAGATGAATCTCAAAATTAATGCCAAGTATATTTCAAAATATTTCTTTAATAGCATTTGGTAAAAAATGCATACTATCAGAAGCAATAAAAGTCTCCACTGTAAAATCATCCCGAATCGCTATATCGGCTGTTTTACCATGCAAATAAACGCCTAAGATACTCGCATTTAATACGTTGTAATTCTGTGCCATTAAGCCAGTTATCATACCAGTTAAAACATCACCACTACCTGCTGTTGCTAGTGCGGGATTACCAGATGTATTAAAATATATCTTATTTTGATATGCTATTGCAGAATTTGCTCCTTTTAAAACAACAACTATTTGGTGCTTTTTTGAAAATTTCAGTAATAAATCGAGCTTTTCATAATCATTTTTCCATGATCCAACCAATCTTTCAAATTCTTTAGGATGAGGTGTTAACACTGAGTTTTTTGGTATCAATTCTAATAACTCCTTTTGTTTTGATAAAATATTCAATGCATCCGCATCAATTACCAAAGGAATAGAATTTCTTTTTAAAAAGTTTCCAAAACCATTTATAGTTTTTATATGAGTTCCTAAGCCAACTCCTATTCCAATAACATTCGGTTGTGTTTTATAATTGAAATACTGTAAATATTTTTCGTCATCAACCTCAACCATCACTTCTGGGTTTGAAGTTTGTAAAATATTATATCCACATTTAGGAATGTATGAAGTTACCAAACCACTTCCAATTTTTAGTGCAGACTGTGAAGCCAAAACTACGGCTCCTATTTTACCAAAACTACCACCTATTATTAAACTATGTCCAAAAGTTCCCTTATGAGAATATTTATCTCTTGGTCTATATATAGTTTTAATTTGTTCCAAACTAATTGTTTTATATACAGTTTCTAAAGAGTCAATAAAATTTTTATCTAGGCATATACCTAACAAGGCCCAATCACTAATGTAGCACTTATTTTCAGGCAAATAAAAAGCTAATTTTGGATTTTGAAAGGTTAATGTATGATTTGCTCGAATTATAGACTCGGGGTCGATTACTGTTTTTTCTGCAAATAACCCCGATGGAATATCTATAGCAATTACAATAGAATCTGAACTATTTATAGCTTGTATAATTTTTTTAACAAAACCGGAAGGTGGTCTTGACAATCCAATACCAAAAATAGCATCGATAACGATGGCATTTTTTTCAATAATTGGAAACTTACTGGAATCTACTAACTCAATAGGGCAGTGATCAATATCTCTTAGCCTTTTTAAATTCGTATTAAAATCATTACTTTTTTTATCACTAAACTTTACTATATAGGTTTGAACTTTAAAATTAGCTTGTATTAATTTTCTAGCGATGACCAAGCCATCCCCTCCGTTATTTCCAACACCACAAAAAATATAAATAGACTGATTGTTTTTTTCCAAATATGTCACAAGACAATCAACACATTGCATTGCTGCATATTCCATCAAATCAATAGAACGGGTGGGTCTATTTTTAATAGTTGCCTGATCAGCCTGATACATTTGGTTTGATGTAAGAATTTTCATGCTTTAAATTTCTGATTAAAGTTAAACAGAATATAAAGTATCTCAAAAAAAAATCGCTTAAATATTAATTTAAACGATCTTATTATAAATTTTAGAAAGGATTGTTCTAATTAACCCGATTTCGACCTAAAGTTATTTAACTTTTATATTCTCCCATTTCAGCGTATTTATCCATTCTTTGTTGTACTAATTTTTTGACAGATAATTTGCTCAATTCTGCATAGGATTTTTTTATAGCTGTTTCAACAGATTTATAGGTTTTTTCTCGATTGGTATGTGCTCCACCCAAAGGTTCCTTTATTATTCCATCAATAAGTTTTAGCTTACTCATATCTTTTGCCGTTAATTTCAATGATTCAGCTGCTTCTTCTTTATATTCCCAACTACGCCATAAAATAGAAGAACAAGATTCTGGTGATATAACGGTATACCATGTATTTTCTAACATAAATACTCGGTCTCCTACTCCAATTCCAATTGCTCCACCTGATGCGCCTTCTCCAATAATAATGGTTATAATTGGTGTTTTTAACTTGGTCATTTCAAAAATATTTCTTGCAATGGCCTCACCTTGTCCTCTTTCTTCGGCTTCCAAGCCTGGATAAGCACCTGGTGTATCTATCAAGGTAATTACAGGTACCTCAAACTTTTCAGCCATTTTCATCAAACGCAATGCTTTTCTATATCCTTCAGGGTTTGACATACCAAAATTTCTATATTGTCTTGTTTTTGTATTATATCCCTTTTGTTGGCCAATAAACATATATGATTGATCTCCAATTTTACCTAAGCCTCCAACCATGGCTTTGTCATCCTTAACAGTTCTATCACCATGTAGCTCCATAAAAGTTCCTTTGGTCAAAGCTCTAATAAAATCTAAAGTATAGGGGCGAGAAGGGTGTCTTGATAGTTGAACTCTTTGCCAAGCAGTTAAATTCTTAAAGATATCTTTTCTCGTAGACACAAGCTTAGTTTCAATCTGCTCGCAGGTTTTAGTAACATCTACATCACTTTCTTCGCCTATTAACTTACATTTATTCAGTTGATCTTCTAACTCCTTTATGGGTAATTCAAAATCTAAATATTCCATGATTTATTTTTGTAAACCAAATAATATTAATTTGGTTTTATAATTTTGGGTTAAGGTTACAAATATATAAACTTTGACCAATAAATGTTATTAACTTTTTAATCTTAACTTAAATTTTTTGTTTTTCAAAAATGCATTTATCAAAACACTCGAAAAAATAATTAATGCCCCTAAATAAAATTGCCAGCTCATTTTTTCTCTATCTCCAAATATAATTATGGCTAAAATAATTCCATAAACTGGTTCTAAATTATTGGTTAAAATAATTGTAAACGGACTCATTTTATTTAACAAATTAGTTGCAACAACAAATGGGTACGCCGTACATACAGTGGCTAAAATAATAATAAAAACCCAATCTAAATTGGATAGATTAAAAAACTCAAAATTAATTGCACCTTTATACACCAAAACAAAAGACATAAATAAAAATGCAAAAAACAATTCGTAAAGAGCAATTTTACTAGCCTTATAATTTTTAACCAATTTACTATTATATAATGAAAAAAATGCAATTAAAAAAGCTGAAATCAATGCGGTTACAATTCCTTTGGTGTAGACATTTTCAACTTTAAAAATAATTACAAATCCAATAACTGCTATAATTGCCAATATAAACTCATGTAAAACAATTTTCTTATCCCCAAAAAAAGGTTTGAGTAGAACTACAAAAAATGCACTAGACGACATGGTTATCAGGGTCGTAGATATAGTTGATATTTTTATAGCATGAAAAAAAGTAGCCCAATGAATAGCAATAATAACTCCTCCAATACTGAATTTTATCAAATCACCTAAATTCTCTTGCAAGGGTATTTTCTTTATTTTAAAATAAATAAATATAGTAATTACTGCAATCAACACACGATACCAAACTAATGACAATGCATCAATACTAATAAGAGCCGCTAGTATAGCAGTAAATCCCCAAATAAAAACTATTAAATGTAGGTGAAGTTCATTTTTTAATTTATCTCTTAGCATTGAAATATAATCCTATTGATAAAGCTCCAAATAAAATATTAGGAACCCAAACCATTATAAAAGGGGAAGACTCAGCAGTTGAGCCCAAAACTTCTGAAACTTTCATAAAAAATACATATAAAAACATCAAGGTAATCCCTGCTGCAAGGTTTACACCTATACCACCTCTTCTTTTTTTAGAAGCTAGTGTAACTGCAATTAAAGTTAAAATAAATGACGATACGGGTAAACTGGTTCTTTTATATAATTCAACTTTATAATTATTTAGGTTTTTAACGCCTCGATCTTCAGACTGTTTTATATGATTATGTAAATTAATGGATGACATGGCCTTAGCCAAATAATCAACATATAATAAATCTTTTGGCTGAAAATTAAAAACAGTATCTAAATAAGAACCAGAAACAATACTATCATTTCTCGCTAAAATATATCTCTTTTTATAGTTGCTTACCTTAAAGGTACTATCTTTTTCTTTCCATTTAATAGTTTGACCTATCAATTTATATTTTAATTGATTTCCATCAAAATGCTCATAAGTAAAATTATAACCATTATTTGACTTGAAATTATAATTCCCAAAATATACATAATCATTTTCACTCAATTGTAAGCTTACCTTACTCACTGAATTTTTAGTCTTTTTTTTAGATGCAGTACGCAAATATTTTTCACTAAAATCTTCAAAAGTTTTATTTGTGTTAGGTACAATAAAATGATTCGCATATAAAGAAAATAGGGCAATTATTATTGCTCCCATAAAATAGGGGCGTAAAAATCTATTAAAAGAAACCCCAGAACTTTGGATGGCAATTACTTCCGAATTACTCGATAATTTAGAAGTAAACATAATTACAGAAATAAACAAAGCCAATGGCATAAAAGTATTACCGTAGTTAACAATAAAACTACCATAATAATCTTTAACAATTTCACCTAAAGTGAGGTTTTCAGCTTTTAAAAACTTACCAACCTTTTCTGAAACATCGATAGCAATTGCAATGGGAATCAATATCAATAATGTAAAGAAAAATGAAATGAAATATTTTTTTAATATGTATTTATCAAGAATTTTCAAAACCGATGAAATGCCTTTTGCAATTAAATATTTTTACAACCTATTGTCCATTTGTTTTACCATCATGTTTTTCCATTCGGTAAAATCTCCTGCTAATATATGCTTTCTAGCTTCACGAACCAACCAAAGGTAAAACCCAAGATTGTGAATTGTTGCGATTTGTTTTCCTAAATATTCCTTTGCAGCAAATAAGTGTCGCAAATAGGCCTTTGAATAATAGGTATCTACAGTGGTAATACCCATTGCATCAATAGGCGAAAAATCATCTTCCCACTTTTTATTTTTTATATTAATCGATCCATATGCAGTAAAAAGCATACCATTTCGTGCATTTCTAGTAGGCATAACACAGTCAAACATATCAATACCTAAGGCAATATTTTCTAGAATATTAATTGGAGTACCTACCCCCATTAAATACCTTGGTTTATCTTTTGGCAATATATCTGTTACAATTTCTGTCATGGCATACATTTCTTCTGCAGGTTCACCAACCGACAAGCCACCAATTGCATTACCTTCTGCCCCTACACTGGCAATATATTCAGCCGATTGTTTACGTAAATCTTTATAAGTACTTCCTTGCACAATTGGAAAGAAGGTCTGTTTATAACCGTATTTTTCAGGGTTTTTATCTAACCAATTTATACATCTGTCTAACCAACGATGCGTCATATGCATAGACCGTTTGGCATAATTATAGTCACAAGGATATGGTGTACATTCATCAAAGGCCATAAAAATATCAGCACCAATAATTCTTTGAATTTCCATAGAAAATTCTGGAGAGAAAAAGTGTGATGATCCATCAATATGCGATTTAAAATTCACCCCTTCTTCTTTTATTTTTCTACTATCCGATAATGAATAAACTTGATAGCCTCCTGAATCCGTTAATATTGGACGATCCCAGTTCATAAATTTATGTAACCCTCCTGCTTTTTCTAAAATTTTAGTTTGAGGTCTAAGGTATAGGTGGTAGGTATTTCCAAGAATAATTTCTGCATTGATATCTTCCTTTAATTCTGTTTGGTGTACTCCTTTTACAGAAGCAACAGTTCCCACTGGCATGAAAATCGGTGTTTGAATTTTACCGTGATCTGTTGTTATTTCTCCTGCTCTTGCAGAACTATTTTGGTCTAAACCTTTTATATCAAAAATCATATACTTTTATATTTTTAGATAAAATAATGGTATTTCCACTTTCGTGGGAATTACATTTTAAACATTAAATCTAAAATTCATCATATCACCATCTTGTACTATATATTCTTTTCCTTCTACACCTAACTTACCTGCCTCACGGACTTTTGCCTCGCTACCGTATTGAACAAAATCATTATATTTAATTACCTCTGCACGTATAAAACCTTTTTCAAAATCAGTATGAATAACACCTGCTGCTTGAGGTGCTGAATCTCCAATGTGTATGGTCCAGGCTCTAACTTCTTTAACACCTGCAGTAAAATAGGTTTGTAAGTTTAATAAATTATAGGCTGCACGAATAAGTTTAGAAGCTCCTGGCTCATCTAGTCCTAAATCCTCCAAAAACATTTGACGTTCTTCATATTCTTCTAATTCTACAATATCTGCTTCGGTTCCAACGGCCAAAATAATAACTTCAGCCTTTTCATTTTCAATAGATTTTTTTACCGCATCAACATATTTGTTTCCTTTTACTGCAGAGGCTTCGTCAACATTACAAACATATAAAACTGGCTTATCGGTTAACAACTGTAAAGGACTTATAAATTCTTCTCTTTCTTTATCTGTAAGTTCAATTGCTCTTACGGAGACTGCGCTTTCCAAATTATCTTTTATCTTTGTTATAACTTCCAATTCTTTTAAGGCTTGTTTATCTCCTGTTCTAGAAGCTTTTTTAACTTTATCTAATTTCTTTTCAACAGTTTCAAGATCTTTTAATTGCAACTCAAAATCAATAGTTTCTTTATCTCGTATCGGGTCAATGGTCGTATCAACATGTATAATATTATCATTATCAAAACAGCGCAATACGTGAATAATAGCATCGGTTTCACGAATATTTCCTAAAAATTTATTTCCCAGTCCCTCTCCTTTACTAGCTCCTTTTACTAGACCAGCAATATCTACAATTTCAACAGTAGCAGGCATTACTCGTTCAGGATTTACAAGTTCTTCTAATTTTTCTAATCTTGAATCAGGCACATTAACTACACCTATATTTGGTTCAATGGTACAAAATGGAAAGTTTGCCGATTGTGCTTTCGCATTTGACAAACAATTGAACAATGTTGATTTTCCAACATTTGGTAATCCTACAATTCCAGCTTTCATTTATTTCATTTTTTAAAGAGTGCAAATATAGTTGATTATTATTGTATCTAATCTATGATTTTTTACATAAAAAAAGACTGTTTTGTCTAACAGTCTTTTAATTCTAATTATGTTTTTATAAATTTTATAGCAGCATACCCGCAGCAACCGTTTCATTGGTTCCTTCATCAATTAATATAAAACTACCCGTTTTACGATTTCTTGCGTATTTATCTTTCATAATTGGTGAAGTAGTTCTAATTTTTACCTTACAAATATCATTCATTCCAATTTCTCTATCAGAGTCATCTCTTTTTAAAGTATCAATATTTACTTTGTACTCTACCTCTTTTATCATTGCCATAGGTTCATTGGTAGTGTGTTTTAAAGTATATTTAGCTCTTGGTCTTGCTGGATCATTATGAAACCAACAAATCATTGCTGATAAATCTTGTGTTTTTTCAGGTAAATTATTCTTTTTAACAATCATATCTCCCCTACTTAGATCAATATCATCTTCTAAAGTAATTGCCACGCTCATGCCTTCAAAAGCTTCTTTAATATAATCATCATATTTATTAATGCTTTTAATTTTAGAGCTAAACCCAGATGGCAATAAACTAACCTCATCACCTACTCTAAAAATACCTCCTGCAATGGTACCCGCATAACCACGATAATCTCTATGTTCTTCGTCTTGAGGTCTTAATACGGTTTGCACCGGAAAACGTGCATCTATCATATTATTGTCACTAACAATATAAATTGTTTCTAAAGTATGTAGCAAAGGAGCATCTTGATACCAAGACATATTCTTAGATCTGTTTACTACATTATCTCCCAATAAAGCACTAATTGGAATATATCTAACATCTTTAAAACTCATTTTAGAAGATATTTCTTCATACTGACGAACAATATCATCAAAAATATTTTCCTTAAAATCAACTAAGTCCATTTTATTAACACAAACTATAACATGTGATATTTGTAATAAAGATGCGATAAATGAATGTCTTTTGGTTTGCTCAATAACACCTTTTCTCGCATCAATCAAAACTATTGCAACATTGGCAGTAGATGCACCTGTTACCATGTTTCTTGTATATTGTATATGCCCTGGTGTGTCGGCAATTATAAATTTTCGTTTTGGAGTTGTAAAATATCTGTACGCAACATCAATGGTGATCCCCTGTTCACGTTCATCTTTCAAACCATCCGTAAATAAAGCCAAGTCAACTGTTTCTAATCCTTTACGTTTACTTATTTTTTCAACAGAAGCAATTTGATCTTCAAAAATAGATTTTGAATCATATAATAATCTTCCTATCAAAGTACTTTTACCATCATCAACACTACCTGCTGTTGTAAAACGTAAAAGTTGGTTGTTATTTATGTTATTCCGAACTTGTTTCGGAATCGTTGTATTTTCACTCATAATTTTATTAAATAAATTATTCAAATTTGGGTTGGTTTCTTTTATCAAGTTCCATTTCCATTCTTTATGCCAATTTTTTAATTGTTGCTCTTTACTTCTCGCTTTGTACTTATCTTCAAATTCTTCATAATAAATTAAATCGAATACATTATATCTCTTTGTAAATTTAGCTCCTCTTTTACTTCTGTGTTCAAGTATTCTTCTTTGTAGGTCAATAGTATATCCAATATATAAAACAGTTCTATTTTTATTGCTCAATATATAAACATAAGCTCTACCCATAAAATATAAAAGGATTCCGAAATAAATTCAGAATAAAATTAAAAATACCCTAATCTCTTTCTATCTTCCATAGAGGATTCAGATCGTTTGTCATCCGATCTATTTCCACGTTCTGTTTCTCTCATGGCTGATACTTCTTCCACAATCTTTTCTAAGGTATCTGCTTCACTTTCAATACCACCGGTAATTGTAATATCACCCAGTGTTCTAAATCGAATTCTTTTATTTTCTATTTGGTCACTATCTTGTATAATTAAATGTTCCGAAACAGGAATCCAACTTCCATTTCTAAAAACAACATCTCTATCATGCGCAAAATACAAAGAAGGAATATCGATATTTTCTTTTTGTATGTAATTCCACACATCCATTTCTGTCCAATTACTTATCGGAAAAGCTCTAAAATGTTCACCATGGTGCATTTTTCCATTAAATAAATTCCATAATTCGGGACGTTGATTTTTCGGTGACCATTGTCCAAAATCATCTCTATGAGAGAAAAACCTTTCTTTTGCTCTTGCCTTTTCTTCATCCCGTCGACCTCCCCCAATTGCGCAATCAATTTGATTGCTTTCAATAGCATCCAACAAAGTGGTGATTTGAAGCTCATTACGAGTTGCATTTTTACCTCTTTCTTCAACTACCCTTTTATTGTCGATTGCTTCTTGCACCGACCCTACAATCAATTGAGCACCTAATTTTTTTATCAAATCATCTCTAAACTGAATTGTTTCAGGAAAATTATGCCCAGTATCAATATGCATAAGAGGAAAAGGAATTTTTGACGGATAAAATGCTTTTTTTGCTAAATGCGCCAATACTATAGAATCTTTACCTCCAGAAAATAATATTACTGGATTTTGAAATTGTGCATACACTTCTCGCAATACAAAGACCGCTTCAGATTCTAATTCATCTAAATAATTTAAAAAATACTTACTCATTCTTTAATTTTAATTGGATTACTTTATATATTTTTTCGACGGCTTCTTCTACTGTCATATTATCTGTAACAATTTCTATATTAGGATTTACCGGCGCTTCATAAGGTGCATTAACACCAGTAAAATCTTTTATCTCACCAGCTCTAGCCTTTTTATACAAACCCTTTACATCTCTTTTTTTACATTCTTCAATAGAAGTATTTATAAAAATTTCGACAAAGTTATCAATTCCTACAATATTTACTATACTTTCCCTATCTTTTTTATAGGGTGATACAAAAGCTGCCAAAACTATAAGTCCTGCATCAATCATTAAATTGGCAATTTCGGCTATTCTTCTAATATTTTCAGTGCGATCATCCGGACTAAAATTTAAATCGTTATTTATTCCTTTTCGAATATTATCACCATCTAAGGCATATGTTTTATAACCCGATTGGTGTAATTTATACTCTAGTGCATTTGCTATGGTAGACTTACCTGAACCAGACAAACCGGTAAACCAAATCAAAAATGAATTTTGATTATTTAAACTTTTTCTATCTTTTTTAGAAACAATATAATCGTGTTTTATTATATTTTTATCCATACTCTTAATTTTTTCTTTGGTCTAAACCGTAGTTTAATCTAATCCAAACTCTTTCATGGAAGTAATAAAATACCATTTTGGTAATTATTTCTGCAAATCCTATTTTCAATCCTGTTAATGGGTTGCCTGTGATAAACCAAGCTATAATAATTGTATCTAAAGAGCCTATTGATCGCCAAGTAAAGGCCTTTACCAAATGACGTTTTTTGCTTTCTAGAATTTTTCCATCTTTTGTTATATTAACTTTAAACCACACTCTTTCATGTACAAAGTATAAAACCATTTTGGTGACAAGTTCAGTTAGCCCAATTTTTAATCCAAAAATTGGACTGCCTGTAATTATCCATGATAGAAGTATTGTATCTGTCGTTGCAACAATTCTCCAGGTTATGGTTTTTGCTAAGTGTCGTTTATATGATTTATCTTTCAACATTTTGAAACTGAAAACCATGGATTTAGTAAGTTTTCTTTATTATAAAGTAGAGGTTTGTTCGTTTCATTAGAAATAACCTTTAATCCTACAGCTTCACATATTGCTTGACCAGCAGCAGTATCCCATTCCATCGTTGGAGCAAATCTCGGATAAACATCTGCCTTACCTTCTGCAACCAAGCAAAATTTTAAAGAACTTCCTTTTGATACAATTTCTACCTCATCAAAGTCATTTTTCATAGAATCAACAAAATCTTGTGTGGCCTCACTCATATGGGACCTACTTCCTACAACCTTAAGCATTTTTTTATTCAACTTATTTGGCTTAATATTATTTAAGCTCAAATCCAAATCATCAACATTTACTTCATGTTTGTTTAAAATAACCTTAGAAGCATTTTTTTCATTAACTTCTGCAAAATATAACTCTTTCGTATCGGGTACATAAATCACACCCAATTGTGGTTTTCCATTTTTAACCAAAGCAATATTTACGGTAAATTCACCATTGCGTTTAACAAATTCTTTTGTCCCGTCAAGCGGATCTACAATCCAGCAGGTATGCCAATCTTTTCGTTCAGAGAAATCTAATTGTTTATTTTCTTCACTTATAATTGGAAATTCTGTATCGATTAAATAAGAATTTATAATATCGTTACACTTTTTATCTGCTAAGGTTAATGGAGAATTATCTTCTTTATATTCAACTCCTAAATCCTCTTTTTGATATATTTTCATGATCTCAGCACCACCATGAACGGCAGCTTGAATGGCTATTCTTAAATTGGCATGCATCAATTAAATATTTAGTTCTAAATATTTATCTACAAAAACTTGTATTCCCTCCTCAATAGTAGTAGAAGGTTTAAAGTTGATGTATTCAAATAGGCTTTGTACGTCAGCATAAGTGGATGGTACATCTCCAGGTTGTATTTCTTTATAAACGATTTTACCTTTTTTACCCAATGCTTTTTCAACGGCATGCACATAATCCATTAAAGCTACCGGACTATTATTACCAATATTAAAAATTTGATAAGGTGCTGAACTTACAGCAGGGTTTGGGTGTTTTGGATCATATTTCGGATTGTTCGGTTTTGGCGGTAGCGGAATTAACCTTTTTACGCTTTCAACAATATCTAAAACATAAGTAAAATCTCTACTCATTTCGCCAAAATTAAATACCTCAAATTCTTTATCTTCTACAATGGCTTTGGTAAATATATGCAAGGCCATATCGGGTCTACCCCAAGGGCCATAAACCGTAAAAAATCGCAATCCTGTACAAGGGATATCAAATAATTGTGCATAAGAATGCCCCATCATTTCATTTGCTTTTTTACTTGCAGCATACATAGCCAATGGATGATCAGTATGGTCGCTAGTTTTAAAAGGAATGTTTTGGTTTAATCCATAAACAGAGCTAGAAGAAGCAAATACTAAATGTTTAACCGGAAATGCTCTACATGCTTCTAAAATATTTAAAAATCCTGTAATATTACTATCCACATAAGAATGTGGGTTAATTAAAGAATAACGTACTCCTGCTTGAGCAGCTAAATTAACCACATAATCAAATCGATATTTTTCGAATAGATCTTTAATTTTATCTTTGTCTGTCAGATCTAATTTAACAAAAGTGATATCGCCTTCAATTTCTTTATTATACTGAATATCAGATGTATCGATATTCATATCCTTTAACCGCGCTAATTTTAAATTCGGGTCGTAATAATCATTAATATTATCTAATCCAACAACTTTATAACCTTCTTTAATCAATAATTTTGATAAATGATGCCCAATAAATCCAGCTGCACCGGTAACTAATACTGTATATTTTTTTTCAGTCATAAGTAATTATATTTAAATTAATAGAATTATAATCTACTATCAATAATATCTTTGCTAAGAATTGATTTTACATCAAATTTCACATGTGTACCATTAACAAATTGATCAAGATCTAATTTTAAGAATTCTCTATGAGAAACAGCTAAAATTATAGCGTCATAATTGTTCTTTAGATCTTCCTTGGTTGATGCAATATCAATATTGTATTCATGTTTAACTTCTTTGGCGGAAGCCCAAGGGTCGTACACATCAACATTTACGGAATATGATTTCAATTCTTTAATAATATCTATTGCACGAGTATTTCTAATATCCGGACAATCTTCTTTAAAGGTGATACCCAAAACAAGTATATTCAAATTGTTTACGGTAATTCCTTTTCTAATCATCAAATTTATAGTTTCTTTCGCCACATAAGGCC